>CAYXXW010000353.1:0-3226 GCA_964469115.1 uncultured Melioribacteraceae bacterium | reverse complement strand
TAACGGAATGAATTAAATTCATTCCGTTATGAATTTAATAGTTCTTCCAGATAACAATCTTAACCCACTTTTTCTTGCTTTTGCTTCAAATATTTATGCGTTGCAACTTGCGATTGGTTAAGTAATATAATTCTATCCTTTTTGTAATTATTTTTATCGTATCTATCAATAACTCGCGCTTTTACATTATCTTCAAACTGAATATTAATAATATCCAAAATCTCTCTTTTTATTTTCTCATTATAAATTGGAAATATAACCTCAATTCTTTTACTCAAGTTTCTTTTCATCCAATCTGCTGAACCGGCATAAATTTTTGTATTCCCATTATTATTGAATATAAAAATTCTTGAATGCTCCAAATACCTATCCACAATACTAATTATTTTAATGTTCTTACTTAAGCCAGAAACACCTGGTAAAAGACAACAAATACCTCTAATGATTAAATTTATCTTTACCCCGGCGTTACTTGCATCATAAAGCTTTTGAATCATCTTCTTATCTTCAAGACTATTCATCTTCAGTATTATTCTTGCCTTTTTCCCTTCCTTTGCCAAAGCAATTTCATTATCAATAAGTTTAATAAAGGTTTTACGCATATTAAACTGAGCAACTAATAGATGGTTAAATTTAGGTTTAATTTTGGTGTCTCTTAAATGATTAAATAACATTTTTACTTCTTTGGTTAATCTTGTATCTGAAGTGAAAAGTCCAGTATCTGCATAGAGCTGAGCAGTTTTTTCATTAAAGTTGCCAGTTGCTAAATAACAATAATATTTATCTTTCTTACCTTCAGTTCTTTTTATTAATGCTAGTTTAGAGTGCACTTTAATACCTGGGAAACTATAAAGAACATTTATTCCTTGCGACTTCATTTCTTCCGCCCAATGAATATTAGATTCTTCATCAAACCGGGCCTTAAGTTCAACAAAGACCATAACTTTTTTACCGCGCCTAGCTGCTTTAACTAGCGCGCTTATTACTTCAGAGCCTTTGGCTACACGGTACTGAGTGATATATATTGAAGTTACATTAGGATCATCTGCAGCTTGATCTAAAAACTGTAATACATAGTTATAAGTCTGATATGGAAAATGCAAACTAAAATCATTCTTCGTTAGTGCATCAAAGATATTTGGGAATTTATCCATTTCAGTATGTCTTAATGGCGGTAATGGTTCATTGAGTAGATTATTTCTTGCTGGATTTGGGAAAGAGAAAAAATCACTAAAATTATGATATTTAGCACCGGGAACTAAATCATCGTTGTTCACTTTAAACATATCCTTCAGCAAACGCAAAAAGTTCTTAGGAATTTTTTCATCGTATAAAAAGCGGGAAGGTGCCCCAATATTTCTTTTGAGAAGGCTTTTCTTAATTTTATCAAATAAATCACCGCTGAATTCGTCATCAATATAAAGTTCAGCATCTCTTGTTAGTTTAATTGAATAAGCGCTAACTATATGATATCCTAAAAAGATTGAGCTTAATTTATGCCTGATGATATCATCAAGAAAAATTATGTATGTGTTTTCATCTTCACTTGGCAACTCTATAAATCTTGGTAGATGATTACTTGGTATTTCAACTATAGCATATCTATTTCTGGATTTGGTATCTTCCTTGTTTGACTTAGATACACTCCTAGGTTTAAGTATTACGGCAAAATATAAACGTCGATTCCTTAAAAAGGGCATGATTTTATCTTTAACCAATAGTATAGGTTGAATTTGAGGGATCACCCTTTCATCAAAGTATTTTGAAATAAATTGCTGCTGATTTTCATTAGTCTGAGTTTCATTTATCAAGCAAATATTATTTTGTTTTAATTCGGGAATTAGCATTTCCCTAAATATTATTCCGTATTCTACTTGCTGCTTATTAACTTCTTTAGAAATTTTCTTCAATAATTCGGCGGGATCGAATTCTAATTCTTTTTGTGCGCTCTTGCTTATTTTTATAAGACTTCTAATTCCGGCAACTCTAACTCTGAAAAATTCGTCAAGGTTGGAGGAGTAGATTGCTAAGAATTTAATTCGTTCGTAAAGCGGTACTCTTGGATCTTTTGC
Organism: uncultured Melioribacteraceae bacterium; assembly: GCA_964469115.1. Taxonomy (GTDB): domain Bacteria; phylum Bacteroidota; class Ignavibacteria; order Ignavibacteriales; family Melioribacteraceae. Next base: position 1,154 of record CAYXXW010000353.1, on the reverse strand, counting down.
CTCTTGCAAAACACGATAGTTGAATGATAACCAGCTTAAATCTCTATTTTTAAATAAAGGTTTTTTCATCCAGCGTACTTTTTAGGATATTCAAACAAAACTAATTTACCGGTATTTCCTTCAATGGCTTTCCATGATTTTACATCAAAATCAATTTGAACAAATCCGCAAGTAGGAAGGTTGACTATTTTTTTATCTGATAAATAATTTGATATCATTGTAAAAGTAGGGTTATGACCGAAGAACATTATGGTATCAAGTTTATCTGATGTTGAATTAATAATTTTCATTAAATCCGAAACAACTGCATCATATATTATCATATCGGAGATTATATTTCTTTTATCATATCCCAAATATTTACCAATTGCTTTAGCAGTTGTTATTGCTCTATTTGCTGGACTTGAATAAATTAATTGAGGGGGTTTGACTTTCTCACTCAATATTTTTCCCATAAAGGGTAAATCATTTTTCCCCCGGTCATTTAGAGGGCGATCAAAATCAGTAAGCTCAGGATTGCTCCAGCTAGATTTAGCATGCCTATTTAAGTATATTGATTTCAAATTCATTACTCTCCAAAGATCAGCAATCTATATGTTAAAATTTTCTCTCATTCAGTTTCTTAAGTTTTTCTTGAAGCAACAAAATGTTGTTATTACGCATATCTTTAAATTTAGAATTAGCATAAGATGTATAAAAATTGTTTCCTTCAACAAAGCTAATATTCTTCTTTAGCCAATCAATTTCAGAAATGATTTTCCTTTTCCTTTTCTCAAGTTCTTGTTTAAGTAATGCACTTTGCTCAAAAAAAGAATCTGAGCCAGCATGAGCAATATCAGCATCACAAATTATTTCTTCTAGATAGTTGTTAGGGCTATGCGGGACTTTTGTTGCTAAAATACATCCGGTTACTACATTAATTTTTTCCATCGAGTAATTTTCAGAAGTTAGATAATCGCTCGCAAATTCAGCACTTCTCTCTTCGTGTCCTTCCCAAACTTCTAAATGCCCAATATCATGAAACCAAGCAGCAATTTTAAGCATCTCAATTTCTTCTTTAGTTGATTCCGAATTTTTACCAATTTCCTCCACTAGCGAGACAACATTTTTAACATGTTCAATATTGTGGTATAAATTCTCCGCCGGAGTATTTT
>CAYXXW010000352.1:0-3237 GCA_964469115.1 uncultured Melioribacteraceae bacterium | reverse complement strand
GAAGCCATGATTGTAAATCTGCCAGACTATTGCTCCTTCAGTAACCGTTTCTAGTTTAATTTCGAGTATTGCTTTATCAAGCATTTTGGAAAAGAACCATTCAGTCTTTGGATGAAGCGGCGGGTAAGTGCCAAAGATCAAATCGTCTATGCTACCGAAGCAGTCATTTCTAATTTCTAAATTGCCGCTTTGCGGATTTTCATTTAAGAGGTTTTCACGAATATCGTAGAATGAGTTGAATTGAGCATTGAGTATTGAATTCGTGAAAATCAAAAATAAGATTAGCTTTAAGGTTTTCATTTCAGCCTCACAAACATGAGAAAAAAAAGAACAAACCTTGAAAGAAGCACAAGAGATTTGCTGAAGAGAATGTTGCCGACCAAGAGTCAAAACGTTTCTCTCAAGGAAAAAGTATTAATGTTTATATATTATTTTACAATTATCTCCAATTATGAAATTTGATTTCCAGAACACTGTTTTCGTCACAATTCCGTTGATTTAATTCATATGAACTACCGTCAGTTTCAGTATACTTTGCATAGATGCTTGGGACATAAATACAAACATCCGTTCCATAATATTTATAATCAATTGCATATGGGCTTTCGCTGGTGGGAAAAACATTAGCTGCGGTCAATCCCCATTCTGATTTAAAGCCTTCATAATCGCTACTTGCCATTACTGAAAGAGATAAAATATTACGGTAGTCATCAACCACAACTTGTATTGAACCAGTTGCAGCTCCGCCCTGCAGTTCTGAATTTATTTTGCCAGTATAAACGTTATCCTTAAAAGATCCGTCCGTCCACCACCAAGGATCCCAGTAACTTGAATCTTGAGGTGTGTAAACTCTAATCTTTATGTCGCAATGATGGAATGCTGGGTCTTTAGAAACTTTAACATCTAAATTAATATTTGAAGTTCCTGTGTAGGGAGCTTCATTTCCGCTGTTTACAACACAAGCTAATAATCCTTTGTATGCTGATAAATTACCAACCAGAAAATCATCTCCTCCTTCAAGGTATATTATGTTATCATCTGTAATACCAAATACTAGTGTTTTAATATAATCCAGATTTAAACTTTCCGGTCCTAATTTAAACCGAAGAGATTTTTTGTTTTTAATTTCATCCGAATTGATTTTTATCTCAAATAGTTTTGCAGATAAATCATTATATGTCTCATCAGCGTGCTTGAGTGTGTCGCCGTCATTGAATTCTACTGTTTCTGTAATATTATTTAAGAATTTTTCACTAGGAACATTGTAAATATTACCTTGAATGTATTCTTTATAGAAATCCGGCAACCAAATATTCTCACTAATTACGTCTGAACTTGAAGAGCGAATGTTTTCAAAAAACCTTATGGGGACTTTATCTTGATCAACTCCTGTGCTTACAATATGATACCTATATAAAAGGTTCAGCCCACCTATTTTTACTAAATATTTAATAAGCGCTGCTAAACTATATCCATCTTCGTATTCTTTACTAACTAACGAATTTATTTTTGTGCCGGAAAATAGACCGTTGAAAATTCTAAGTTCATTACCCCAAAAACAATTTGGGACGAAATCAATACTTTTCGGTTCAAAAAGTTCTTCGCTCCAGGTAGCAATGGCATGATAAATAATACGAGAATGTGGATCTTCGTTAAACCAATTATTTAATCCTTTTTTATAAGTTTCCTCTGGGTCTGATGATTTAGTAAAGATATGTGTGTAGTAATAGAGATGAGCATATTCTCTTCTTATATCATAAAAAGAGGACTCATTAAAAAATTTTTCATTAACTTGAATTACATCATAATCAGGCATAGCAACATATTTAAGAGATTTAGCAAAATAACCTGGAATATCCATTATAAATACTCCTACGTTCTGATATGTTTGCCCTTCACTAAATAGAGTTTTTGAAAAAGCAACTGGTACTTCGAGTAACAATTTGGCAAATGCTGGTATTATCTCCGAATACTTCTTGGGGTAAAAGAGAGTAAGTATATCCACGCTAGCATAAGAGTAATCCTTTAAAAGCTTTAATATAAGCTTAGAATTTGATCTATATTCACCTACTTTTAAGAGAGCTTTTTTAAGTCTTCTGGGATTATAGTAACTGGGTGAAATCTCAAAATATTGATAATTAAGCGAGTCAAATGTTGGTTTAACATCAAAATAATTTGCCTCTTCACCATCTCCCCAATCGATACTCCGTTCTCCAACTGCAGCAAAAATAGTATCAGCATTTAGATCCAAGTATTTAATACCAATAAATAAATTTTGGTTTATAATCTCTGGAATGCCTTCAACTATAAATAAGGGGGAGCCGGAATTCTCAGAAAATGAGATGTCATTTGGATCTATTGAGAGGTCTATTTTTACAATTTCAGTAAATGCTCCTGTAGGAACAAATAAAGAAAAATCTTCGGTTTCAAGTTTCCCCCCTTCTGGACCTATTGTGGCTGATTTTAATATTTTAGGAACCATTAAATTTATTGTAGTATCACCAGAACAAGAAAGATATTTAAACTCTGATTCAAGGATATCACTCCCTGTTATTCTCAATGAATAATTAAAAGTTGAACTTGCTTTTGTAATTGTGGGGTGTTTCTCTTTATTGACTTTTGATGAGGTGGCTGAAGAAGAAGTGGATCCCCCATCCAGCAAAATCATTTTATGAACTTTAAATTGGTCTTTCGTTTTGAGTCTGCAAAAATAAATTCCGGCAGCAACCGGAGAGTTCCAATTATTTCTTCCATCCCACTCTAATGTGTAAACACCAGATTTATGATAGCTATTGTAGAGTGTACGAACTTCTCTTCCCAGAATATCATAAATCTTAATCTCTATGTTTTCAGATCTGGGTAGCTCATAATAAATAATGGTCGTAGGATTAAATGGATTTGGATAATTTCTTAGAACAATAAATTCAGAGGGCACATTCGTTTTTCTGCTTGGGATATCAGTAATATTTGATATTGTAAAGTAACCGGTTTCATTTGTGCCAGAACTGTAATTATTACTCGTGTCGTTTTGGTCAATAATTTCAACCACCGCGTCACTTATTGGATTTGCATCTGAATCAGTGATTGTGCCGTCAATTGTAATTTGTGCTTGCAGAACAACATTAAGAAGAAGAACAAAAATAAAAAAGGTTTTCATTTCAGCCTCACAAACATGAGAGAAAAAAGAACAAACCTTGAAAGAAGCACAATAGATATGCTGGAGAGAATGTTGCCGAC
>CAYXXW010000351.1:0-3240 GCA_964469115.1 uncultured Melioribacteraceae bacterium | reverse complement strand
AGCTCTTTAGGCAGCATTGAAAGTTGAAGCTGACGTGCTTCCTCAAGTTCTTCAGTCTTTCGTTCATTTTCTTTTTCTGCAAGCTGCGCACGAAGATTTGCTTCCTTAATTTCTGCAGCATTTCTTTCTCTATTAAGAAGTCTTCGGCGCTGCACTCTGTCGATTCCGAATATTATCCCTATAAATAAAAAGCCGTACCCGATATACGCAAATATTGTTCGGTACCACGGAGGATTAATTCTTATATTAATTGAAGTTTCTTCAGGATTCCAAACACCGTCACCGTTTGATCCTTTTAATCGAAAAACAAAATCACCTGGCGGTAAATTTATATAGGATGCAAATCTTCTATTGGTATAATTCCAGTCTTTGTCCATTCCTTCAAGCATATAGGCAAGTTTATTTTTTGCCGACCGTGAAAAGTGAATTGAAGCAAATTCAAATGAAAGATTGTTATCTGCATATGGCAGCTCCAAATTTTTAGTCTTGCTTAAATCTATTTCAAGATCTAATTCGGATATCTTTTTCTCAAATCGGACTCCAGATATACTTAAACTATTTATAACGGGTTTTGGAAATGTACTATTTGGGCTTGCGGGATAAAAAGCGTTCAAACCGCCATTACCGCCATAATAAATTTCGCCATCATCTGTCATGGTAAATGAGTTATTAAAAGGTAGGTCATTTATTCCGTCTTTGTTATCGTAGTTAATAAAACTTAATACTCCTTCTTTATTTTTTTTATCCAGCATTGAAATTCCGCCCGGTGTACCAAACCATAAATTACCTTGTAGATCTTCAACCATAAAAGAAACAATACTGCTGGCTAATCCATTACTTTGTGTAATTTTTTGAAATTTTTCAGTCTCCGGATTAAATTTTATTAGCCCTGCTAAAGTGGAAACCCAAACAATGCCGTCTTTATCTTCAAGAATTTGATTTACTGCATTTTCCAAAGGAAATCTTTGCGTTCCATCATCAAAGGCGTATTGTTTCGATTTATTATCCCTCATATTCAACCTAATTAGCCCCATGCCGTAACCAGCGAGCCATGCAGTATTAATATATTTTCTACTGAATACCACATCTCCAATTATTTCATATTGGGGATAAAAGGAATTATCCAATTCATTTGTTAATATTTCATTTAATAATGAATATTGCACATCATCAACATGAAGGATCTGAATACCATACCAGTTTGAATCTGCTGAGGCCGGTACATTGAAATCTCCATAATTATGCCCGATATCGGAAATAAATTTAATTTTATACTCTCCTTTCGGCAGTTCAAGACAACCGAGAGCAATTCTATTTTTATAGCCGCCACCGGCATTGAAGGAGTTCTGCACTTTATCAGCTGCCCATAATATTTTACCTTTTGAATCTTCGAGCCAGCCATAATCGAACATATTTACATTCAAGCTGGTAAGTCTTCCTTCTCCAAGATTAATGATTGCTACTTTTGTTGATTTATCAAGAGTAAATTCTTTTTTTAGTGAAACACCCTCACCGACTTTAAGTAAAGCCGCAATTGGCTGTTCGCTATTTACGATCCCTCGTAATGTTGATATAAGCTTGGGGCTCATAGGTTTATTAGTAATGGAAGGAAGGCGTGTAAAGCTTTTTGTTTCGATATTAAATATTTGCGCGCCCTGTCTATCAGCTATCCAGATATTATTATCTGGACCAAATTTCATTTTCCCAATAAGATAATTTACAGTATAGTCAGTATTTAGAAAATTAAAACTTTCTATTTTGTTAGATGTCAAGTTTAGTTTATTTAGTTTATTATTGAAGAAATACCATACGTTTCCTTTGTCATCTGTCAGCAGATTAGTACCATCCTGATTTAAAAGTTTCGTAAAATTGTTTAATTCACGATCGTACTTGAAAATTCCTTGAGTATTTAAGGAAAATATCAGCTCATCTTTATTAATTGGATTTTTCACAATATCCGTTACAGGGTTCGATGTTGTCTCACCCAGTTCATTTTCACTTATTTTGAAAAACTGAAAAGGTTTTTTTGTGGGATCAAATTTTATTAATCCATTACCGGCAGTTGAAATCCAGTATATCCCAAAATTATCCCTATAAAAATTGTTTGGATTTACATTGGGGATATCTTTGGTTATTAATGAAAATTGGTTCCCATTTAAGTCGGTTTCTAATATTCCAAAGGAACTTTCAATGTATATTTGCTTATTATCACCTTCGTAAAAACTATTATAAAAATTGTTCTGATTTTGTTTAGTAAATTTATCTTTTAAGTTTATAGACTTCATTTCATAAGTAATTGGGTTGTAAATATCTATTCGATCTTCACCACCAAACCATAAATTTCCGTTACTGTCTTCGAAAATATTAGATATGTCTAATAAATTTAATTTTGGGTTGGGAAAGTAAGGTTGAAATTCATTTGTTGATAAATTATAGATAAAGATGCCAGAGCTTGGACTTGCTGTTAAAATATTTCCATTGCTCAATTCAGTAATATTTATTACAAATCCTATTAAGTCCAAAGATGATATTTCATTCCCGGCATAATCCCGATACTTTATAATGTTGAATTCATTTTTAGTCTTATCGAATAATTGTACTCCAGTCCAATTAGTAGAAATCCAAAGCCTGTCTTTCGAATCTATTACAATATCAGAAACTATGGTAGGATTTGTTTGCGCTCCTTTTTCAACCGGGATTGATTGAAAACTGTCGGTCACTCTATTATATATATTAATATAATCCCTTGTTCCAATTAATAAATTGCCATCTTTATCCTTAGACAATGAAAATATAATGTTGGAAGGCAAACTTGTTGAATCACCCGGAATGTTTTTGTACACTTTTATATCATATCCATCATATCTGTTTAAACCATCAATAGTACCAATCCAAAGATATCCTAGATGGTCCTGGTATGTACAAAGGACAACCGAATTTGATAATCCATCTGACACAGAGACTTGTTCAAAAAAATATTTATCCTGTGCTTGGAGAATATTTGTAATTAATAATAAAAAGAATACTATCAGATACTCTCTTCGAAACATTTTACTAATCAAATTCATAATTTTTCCAATTTTAATAAACTATATCTTATCTTTTTTTATCATACATTACATCTTTATTTTCTTTATCAATTTCAAGATCTAGATTCCGGCATTCGCCAAACCAAAGTTGGTAAATTCGCTCAGCCGGAATGACAGCTTTTTTGTCATATTGAAGGAGTTTGTTTTTGAA
>CAYXXW010000350.1:0-3254 GCA_964469115.1 uncultured Melioribacteraceae bacterium | reverse complement strand
GTTCCATTATCCTGCATACCGCCAAAATATTCGCTAGCACCTGGTTTTTTATCTGCACCGTAGAATTGTGAAGTATTGTATCCATTATCATCTGTTTCATTCCAATCAACACCGCCATTCATTGAAACAGCAACACCACCATCATTAGAATTTATTAACCAAAATTCTTGAGTCGCTTCATTTATTGGTACAACTGCTAATTCATGGTGATCAACATGAATATCAGCGCCTTGACCATAATTACCATAACCATCTGTTATTGGGATTTGTACTTTACTAACAACAGGCACAAATCCGGTAATAACTACAACTTTAGATTCCGGTTGACTTGCAGGATCCCAAGCAACGCCTAAAGCATTTTTAGGACTAAATACAACAATATTTTTATATTTTAATCCATCATCAGCGGCTAAGTTTACATTTGGATTTGTATCATCATAATCCAGAACACTTACAAATATTTCATCACCTCTTGTTGCACTCCAATCATAGCCATCATTTTTTCGAATATCGTTGTAAGAAATTGCAAGTTGTTTATTGTTGGTAACATCCCATACTTGAAACGGAACATCAATAAAGTCAATGTACGTGGCATAAGTTTCAAACATATGAGCTTTTTGAGTTAATCCGTTTCCAAATCTTATTTCAACATCAACATAATCAGCATCATCAACTAACTCTTCTTCCCAATATTGCTCGCCGGTTCCAAGTGAACCTTCTAAATAGGTAAGTTTACTATCCTTGAATCCCATAAAAGATTCTGTTCCGGTTAAGATTACATTTGAAATACCTTTAACAGAATCAAAACTAATTGTTGCTTGCCAAGAATCAATACCACCGTAAAAAACAATATTTTCATCATAAGGATGAACTGCTATACAGTTATCATACCAGCCTTGACCTCCAAGCCAATTAACATTTTCAAATTGACTTCCCTCTACATCAACAACTGCTTCCCAAGAAGCTCCTGCATCTGTTGACATAAACAAAGTACCATTTGTTGTTTCACCAGAAACATATAATCTATTAGTATCGGTTGAAGCAACAGCAATTTCCATTCTTTCGGCACCAATAATACCATCGTTAGATTGAACCCAGGTATCACCAGAATCAACAGACTTAAATATACCCGCACCATTCCGTGCTGCATAAATTGTTGAAAAGTTAAGTGGATTGCTTACCATATCTTGAACATCGTTTCCGGCTAAAACTTTCGTCCAAATTGTTCCACCATCTATTGACTTAAAAATTCCAGTGCTAGTTGCAGCAATAACAATGTTTTCATCAGCAGGATCAACTACTAATCTATTAACATAAACAAAATCATTATTTACTGTGCTTGCTAACTGAGTCCAAGTTTCTCCTCTATCAATAGATTTGAAAATTCCGTTACCTTGAATTGCATCAACGTTGGGAAAACCTTCGCCTGTGCCTACATATATAACATCGTTATTAGCCTGGGAAACACCAAAATATGACATTGAAAGATTTGGGAGATCAGGAGTTTTTAATTCCCAAGAATTTCCGGCATCGGTAGTTTTCCATACTCCCCCGCCTACTGAAGCAACGAACCATGTATTATTTGTTGCATCGTCCGGATCAACATGTATACCTCTGGTTCTTCCGCCAACATTTGCCGGCCCACGTTCAACCCAAGCAACTTCATTAACTGATGCAATTGATTTGCTTAACTTAGCAGCTCTGACTTTAGCCTTGTTTAACTCTTTAATTCTATAATTAACTTCGTAGCCAGGTTTTTCTTCACCATCACGTGTTCTAATTAATCTGTGAAGTTCCATAAACTTATTAGGTTCATCAAATTTCGAAACGCCTTTGACTCTCTTTTTCTTTTCCGACCAGTTCGATTTATCATCTAAAAGATCTTTCTTTGTGGTTTGCTCTTTTTTCAAAGAAACTTTGCTATCTGAGATTTCAGTATTCGTGTAATACTGATTGATCATCAGATAAGAAAAAACAAAGATCAGTGTAAAAGCAATCGCTTTAAACTTCATACAGATACTCCTTCTATAGTTTGATATTATTTATGTAATTTTTTCCCTAATAAAACATCATATGAATAAATTCGATTTTGATAACCTGAATCATCATTTTTTTTTATCATTCCCGGAATTCTATAGACAGTTACCAAACTGTCATTTTCCCAGCCCACATTGGAATTTGATAAACTATCCTCATAGATTATGTCACTGTTTTTCAGGTCAAAGATAAAATATTTTAGTCGGTTAATCTCAGCAGCCTTAAGTCTGTTTGATTCATTCAAACATATGGCAAAAGTCTCAGATGCATTTTTTATAATTTTATATTTGCTATTAAATTTTTTCTTAGCAACTGTATGGATATTTATATTTAATTTTTTCAAATTATTCTCGTTTTTAGCTATATCGCAATTGGAACAGCCGAAGAAGATAAGACCGGATAAGAGTGTAAAAATGTAAAAGAAAAATTTCATTTTTTTTAATTCACTTAATAGTTAGATAAAAAAGAAGGTAAAAGATTTCATAATATTTAATTATTATGCAAGAAATTAACAAAAATATTTTATTTTGTAAACCTATTAATAAAAACCCGAATAGCTGACAAACTATAATTATTAACGAATTTAGATAGTTTTGGGGCTTAAACATTAATATTTTGTTAAGATTTATTCATCATATCCTAACAAATAATTTGTTGCGGAAATAATTCCATTAACTCAATTTTTTTAGAGCAGTTTCTACATTCTCTTCAATAACAAACAGTGTATTTAGTTTGGTAATTGAGAGTAAATTTTTCAATTTAGTACTAAGATTTACAAGTATAAATTTACCCCCTGCATCTTCAACAACCTTATAACCTCTAAATAGTACGCTTAAGCCTGTGCTGTTTGTAAATTCTATTTCACCCAAATCAACAATAATATTTTTTTTATTGTACCCAATTTGTTTACGAACAATGCCATTAAATTCATTGGTATTTGGTCCTTCAACTAGATTTCCGCTTATGCTTAATACTACACAATTACCTATTTCTTTAATTTTTACACTCATGGTGTTACTCTAATATTTATTGATAAAAATTTTGATACCTTAAATCACAAAAACATAATTAACAAATATTCTTCAAATAAACAGATATTCAAATTTACAGTAAATATTTCATATTAGTTCATTATAACCTGCAATCATGATGCAATAATAATTTAGCAATCATAAAAAAATAAAAAATTTTGAGACAACAATTAATCTTTTGCGGTA
>CAYXXW010000349.1:0-3272 GCA_964469115.1 uncultured Melioribacteraceae bacterium | reverse complement strand
TTCTTTGGTCCTGGGGGATAATGTATTTTATGGGGCCGGCTTGCAAAAATTATTGCTTAACGCCATTAAGATAGTAGAGGAACAAAACAAGGCCGTTATTTATGGTAATTACGTAACGGATCCAGAGCGCTATGGTGTGGTGGAGTTTAATCAAGATAATGACGTTTTAAGTATTGAGGAAAAGCCAAAAATGCCCAAATCCAAGTACGCCGTTGTTGGATTATATTTTTATCCTAACAGTGTGGTTAAGATTGCAAAGAATGTAAAACCTAGTGATAGAGGTGAGTTGGAAATCACTTCTATAAATCAGGAATATTTAGATCGGAAACAATTAAAATTAGAAATTTTAAGTAGGGGCTTTGCTTGGTTAGATACAGGCACCCATGAGGCTTTAACCGAAGCAACTGAATTTGTTAAGGCCGTAGAAAAAAGAACAGGACTTAAAATTTCGTGCTTGGAGGAAATTGCGCTTAATTATAAATGGATCGATAAAAATCAATTAAAAAAAAGGATATCCAATTTAAAAGGAGAATATTATTCGTATTTGCAAAACTTAATTAATTGATGTCCTTAAAACAAAAAACAATATCTGGCTTTATATGGAGTGCGGCTGAAGCCATTCTTATAAAGGGGCTTTCTTTTATAGCAATGCTCATTTTAGCCAGATGGTTAGGCCCTGCTGACTTTGGACTAATTGGTATGATTGCTGTATTTATCGGTATTGGCACGTCTTTAGTTGATAGCGGCATGACATCTTCCATTATTCGGACCCCGAACGCAGAAGATTCAGATTTTTCCACAGTATTCTACATGAATATGGCTATGAGTTTTCTGGTTTATGTATTGCTGTTTTTCTCAGCGCCCCTCATAGCCGCGTTTTATGAGCAGGAAATACTAACTAATGTTATCCGCGTTTATTGTATAAGTTTTGTTATATCGGCTTTTTCAGCTGTTCAGTTGGCAATTTTAAAAAAAGAAATGAAATTTAAACGGTTAGCTACATTTAATGCGCCTAGCATATTGATAGGAGCTGCAGTAGGACTATCCTTAGGTTACTATGATTATGGAGTATGGAGTATCGTGCTAATGTTTTTGACAACACAAATTGTTTTGTCTTTATTACTTTGGATTAATGCCTCATGGAAACCGAGTTTTAATTTTTCAAAACAAAAGTTAATTTACCATTATAATTTTGGTTATAAAATAATGCTTTCAGGATTGTTAGATACGATCTTTAAAAATAGTTATAATGTTATCATTGGGAAGTTTTTCCCGGTTCAGACGCTGGGGTACTATGAAAGGGCACAACGATTTAATGACTATCCGTCGTTAACTATAACAGGGATTATAAACCAAGTTACTTATCCCATGCTGTCTAAATTGCAGAACGACACTTCTAAACTTTCTGAAGTTTACAGAAGACTGTTACGACTTACTTTTTTTGTTATTTCACCATTAATGTTAGGCTGTGCCGCTATCGCCACACCCTTGTTTGAGATAGTCTTGGGAGAAATGTGGCTTCCTGCGGTTCCTTTTTTTCAAATTCTAAGTGTTGGGGCTTTGTTGTATCCCGTTCACGCATTTAATTTGAATGTTCTGCAAGTCTATGGCAGAAGTGATTTGTTTCTAAGATTGGAAATAATAAAAAAAGTGATTTTGGTCTTAGGGCTTTTTATTGGGTTTCAATTTGGCATAATGGGCTTGGTCTGGAGTGGTGTAATTACGTCATATATTAGTTTGCCGATAAATATGTATTATAGCAGCCAATTGATAAACTACAATATCAAAAACCAATTATTAGATTTGTTTCCAATACTTGTTTTAGCGGGTTTTACTTTTCTAATAATGTACTTCTCCATTGATTTATTAAAAGGATATTCCAATATTTTGCAAATTGTTGGTGCCTTACTGGTTGGGATTTTGTTTTACTTATTGGTTAATTCCTTTTTTAAGAAAAGTCCTATGTTTAATCTTTTAACATTAATTAAAAACCGAAAATTATGATTCCCATAACATTGCCTTTTTTACCTCCTAAAGAGGACTATGATATTTTATTGCATGGTATTTGGAAGCGCCAATGGCTAACGAATATGGGGCCGTTGGCCAGCGATCTTGAAATGAAACTGAAAGAACATCTGGGTGTTGACCATTTATTATTCGTAACCAATGGTACCGTAGCCTTACAAATAGCCATTAAGGCTTTGGGTCTTAAGGGGGAAATCATAACTACGCCATTTACCTATATAGCTACAACCAGCAGTATCGTCTGGGAAGGTTGCGAACCTGTATTTGTTGATATTGACAAGAATAGTCTAAATATTGATCCATCAAAGATTGAAGAGGCCATTACAGAGGAAACATCCGCAATCATAGCTACACATGTCTATGGAAACCCATGTGATGTAGAAGCAATAGAAAAAATAGCCAAGAAACATCAACTTAAAGTCATTTACGATGCCGCCCATGCTTTTGGTGTGAAAGTAAATGGCAAATCAATTTTTGAATATGGTGATATTTCCACCTGCAGTTTACATGCCACCAAGTTGTTCCATTCTGGGGAAGGAGGACTGGTAATTACAAAGAATTCTAAGTTGTTAAAAGAAATGTCCCATATACGGAATTTTGGTCATGATGGTCCAGAAAAGTTTTATAATTTGGGAATTAACGGTAAGAATTCAGAATTTCATGCTGCAATGGGATTGGCTAATTTAAATTATATTCAGGCTATACATGATAAACGTAAATTGTTGACGGATCGTTATGACAAAAAATTAAAGAACCTTAAGGCGATTAAGCCCTTGGCGATTAAGCCCTTATGGCACACGAAGTCAAAACCCAATTATGCCTATTATCCAATTGTCTTTGATAGTGAATCTTTATTGTTAGAATGTTATGAACAACTAAAGCTGAATGAGATTTTTGGAAGGCGTTATTTTTATCCTTCGCTAGCAAACAATTTACCTTATTTAGAACCAAAATCCCTTAAAAACACTGATGACATTTCAAAACGCGTACTTTGTTTACCGTTGTACTATGATCTAACTATTGCCGAAATAGACTTGATTTGTAGATTAATACTGAGAACACAAAATAATTAATCTGATCTTAATAAATAAAATCATCATAAATTAAATAAATCCAACCTTTATGGCGAATAGAGATGATATTCAAGACAACATTGTCGTTAGTGTTTTTATGGTCACGTATCTTCATGCCAAATATATTAAACAGGCAATCAATGGTGTATTAATCCAAAAATGCAACTTTCCATT
>CAYXXW010000348.1:0-3284 GCA_964469115.1 uncultured Melioribacteraceae bacterium | reverse complement strand
AATGTTCTAAATGCCGAATCATTAAAAAAAGCAATGATTGGGCAAGATGCAGTGTTATGTGCATTGGGTCATAAAAGATGGTTTTATCCAAACCAAATACTGTCTATGGGGACAAAAAATATTATTGCTGCAATGGAAGAAAATAATATAAAAAGATTGGTTTGTGAAACCTCTTTGGGACTGGGTAAAAGTTTGGGCAAAATGGGTGTATACTATACTTTCTTCGTAATTCCGTTTATTCTTCCTTTTTATTTTTGGGACAAAAGAAAACAAGAGGCTTTAATTAAATCAAGTCTACTTGATTGGACGATTGTTCGTCCAGGAGCATTAAACAACCAATCTGCTAGGGGAAAATACAGACACGGTTTTAAAATTGGGAATTGGATTTATACCGTTAGAATATCTTGTGCAGACGTTGCTGAGTTTATGTTGCAGCAGTTAGAAAGTGACTTGTATGTCCATAAATCTCCAGGTGTCTCATGGTAATATATTTTATTAAATAAATCATTTTTCTTCCAAAATAATTCATTTTCTTATTTCCCAACCCCAAGCTTATAAAAATTTAAAGATTATATGTTTTCTTGTAACATATCTCTTTTTTACATTTAACTTTTGCACCATTAGCCCCTGGATAATTCAAAAACAAAACTATTAATTTTATCATAAATAATAGTTTACCTTTATTTCCAAATTTTGTGTATCTTAAAGCATAATAAGACCCGGGGTGTTATAATGAAAGGCGTAAATCCATATTTGGTGGAGAGTTTGTAGCTCTACAAAGATTTAACGATATTCCAGATAGTGAAAATATACCTGAATATGCAAAAGAAAAATTAATGCATGTTTCACTTGAAATTTGTGATAATGTTATCTTGATGGGAACTGATGCAATGGACTCGATAGGACAAAACTTTAGATTAGGAAACAATATGCATATTTCTCTTCAGGCAGAAAGGAAAGAAGAAGCTGATAAATTATTCTATGCATTATCTGAAGGTGGAGAAATTGAAAATCAGACACAAGATATGTTTTGGGGTGAGTATTTTGGTAATTTCACTGATAAGTTTGGTGTTGGATGGATGATAAATTTTTCGAAATGACTGTTGAACTAAATTAAATGTAACGGAAAATCAAAATGAGTCGCAAGCTAAAGCTACAAATACAAATTTCTATTGATGGATTTATTGCTCCACTCAAAAGTATTTGAATGCGGAATAAATGTTATTGTCTATGGACTTAAGTAAATATTTGTAAATTTGTAAAGTTAATCGAAAAGGATTAACGGGTTATTAACAAAGAAGGGATTAAAATATGAAAACAACAAGTAGCGACAAATATATAGCAGGTTTTCCTAAAGAAGTTCAAAAACTTTTACTTAAATTAAGAACAACTATAAGAAAAGCGGCACCAGATGCAAAAGAATCAATTAAATACGGAATTATAAGTTACGTTCTAAATGGTAATCTTGTACATTTCGGAGGTTTTAAAAAACACATTCGGTTTTATCCTGCACCAAGCGGAATTAAAGCTTTCAAAAAGGAATTATCTATTTATAAATCTTCTAAAGCAGCAATTAAATTCCCTTTTGATAAGCCCATACCGTTAAAATTAATTACCAAAATTGTAAAGTTCAGGGTTAAAGAAAATTTGGGCATGACAACTACTAAAGTTAAGAGGAGCCAGATTACTTTTTCCAAAAATTAAAGCAATTTATCTTTCCGGGATTTCTAATGTATATGAAATAGAACAAATTTGCAGAAACCGAATAAAAGAAAAGAATCCTACTCCGCCAGTGAAGTGATTTTTCATTAACCTAAACTGTAATATTTCTATCAACATTTTGAGCTGCTTCTCTTCCCTCAGTAATTGCCCAAACGACCAAGGATTGTCCTCTTCTCATATCTCCGGCAGCAAATATTCCGGGAATATTAGTCATTCTATTTTCATCAGTCTTAATTTGGAAGTCAACACATAATTTATAAAGAATAAAAAAAACCGCTACGTATGCAGCGGTTCTAAAATCGAAATGTTAAGTGATATTATTTTACGGCAAAAGCTAGTTTGCAAATTGCTTTATACTGAACAAGCTTTCCGGCTTCAACTTTCGCACTATGTTTTACCACTTCTACACCAGTAATCCCTTTTAACGATTTTGAAGCTTTCTTAACAGCTTGAGAAACTGCATCATCAAAACTTTTTGGTGATATACCAATAATCTCTACAACTTTAATTGCACCTGATGTAATCTTAGCCATTTTTTCTCCTTTTATTAGTTAATTTTTTGTCCGGCTATTTCTTCTAGCCTTCTTATTCTTTCTTCCGTTGCTGGATGAGTAGAAAATAATTTCTGCATTCCACCAAAGAATGGATTAATTATAAACATATGAGAATCAGATTCTCTTCCAGTTCTCATTGGAATCTTTTGCACTCCATTTTGAAGCTTATAAAGAGCAGTAGCTAAACCTAAAGGTTTACCACTAATTTCTGCTCCACCTTTATCAGCAGCGTATTCTCTCACACGTGATATACCCATTTTAATAATCATACCAGCAAAAGGAGCGGCAATCATCATCAAAATACCAGCAATTGGGTTGCTTCTTCTGCCACTTCCAAATCTAGCAAATTGTCCTAATGCAGCTAAGGCACCAGCAAATGTTGAGGCTACAGCACTTGTAAGAATATCTCTGTTTTTAACGTGGGTTAATTCGTGCGCCATTACGCCCTCAATTTCATCCTGATTCAATATTTTAAGGATTCCTTGAGATGCAGCAACAGCAGCGTGTTCAGGATTTCTTCCGGTTGCAAAAGCATTTGGTGAAGCTTCCGGAGTAATAAAAACTTTGGGCATTGGTAAATTTGCTTTATTAGCAAGTTTTTCTACTGTTTGGTAAAAGGGATGTTCAGGTCCAACCTGGCCAGCCTTATAACGTTTGAGCACCGACTTATCACTGAACCAATAACTGTAAAAATTCATGCCAAAAGCGAAAACTAACGCGATTACTGTGCCAGTAGTTCCACCCAACATACCACCTACCCAAACAAAAATTAGGGTAAGAGTCATCATCAATAAAAAAGTTCTAAATCCACTTTTCATAATAATCCTACTTTTTGCCTCCAAATAAACCACCAAGTAAACCGCCTAATAATCCACTGCTTTTTGATGAAGAAGATCCGCCTAAACCGCTCATTAAAAATCCTGCTACATCATCAAGAACACTTCCATCACCATCTTGGTCGAGTAAAGCTGCTATTCCACTTGAACCAGCACCGCTATCTTTTTGTTT
>CAYXXW010000347.1:0-3292 GCA_964469115.1 uncultured Melioribacteraceae bacterium | reverse complement strand
TTCAATGCTTAATTCAACATCTACAATATTTACAATGGATATTTATAAACCATATTTTGGTAAAGATGCATCTGAGAAAAAACTAGTAAATGTTGGTAGACTTTCTGCAGGTATTGCTTTGATAACTGCAATTTTTATTGCCCCAATTCTGGGAAACATACCACAAATGTTTCAATACATACAAGAATATACTGGTTTAGTTAGCCCAGGAATATTAGGTGTGTTTTTAATGGGAATTTTTTGGAAAAAGACAACAAATAAAGCAGCAATTGTTGGTGTTATTTCATCAATCGTTGTTGCCTTTTTATTAAAGAGCTCTGTGGTTGATTTACCATTTATGGATCAAATGTTCTATACACTAATTATCACTATGGTAATTATAGCTGGAGTTAGTTTAACAACATCGGAAGATGTTGATGATCCTAAGGCGATTCCATTGACATCAAAATTATTTAAAACAGATAAAGTTTTTAATGTAGCATCATATGTAATTCTTATTATTGCATCAATTCTATATGCGATATTCTGGTAGTAAAAATAATAATTTTGGGGACGATTTTATGAAAATGAATTGGATAATAAATTTCAATGTAATAAATTTATTAGTTGTGTTTTTTCTAGCTCACTATTAGCACAGTCTGATCATGTATAGAATAGAGTAGCATTAACACCACCTATGGGATTGAACAGTTGTAATAACATTTAGGCTAGAAATAAAGGAAGATGTAGTTAAAGAAATTGTTGAAGTATAAGAGATCTTTGGAAAGGTGAAGATAATGGAAAATAAAAATTATTTTTCGCTGTAGTTCCCTCTTATGGTGTAGTAATGGTATAAGTCACTCCATATATAATCTAGACAAAAATAAAATGTGAGTAATAAGGAGATAATAGTAAATGTTTACAGGAGAATTTAGTAGTGATCAACCGCATCGTAGATTTAATCCTCTAACTGGTGAGTGGGTCTTAGTTTCACCTCATAGAACAAAGAGACCGTGGCAAGGGAAGGAAGAAAAACCTGTATTGTTGCAAGGTCCCAAACATGATCCTAATTGTTATTTGTGTCCGGGAAACGAAAGAGCCGGGGGAAAAATTAACCCAAAGTATGATGAAACATTTGTTTTTACTAATGATTTTGCTGCCCTACTTCCTGATACTCCCTTAAATGATCAACATGGCAATAAATTATTCAAATCAGAAAGCGTAAGAGGGACAAGTCGAGTAATATGTTTTTCACCCAATCATGGTCTAACTTTACCTAAAATGGAGATCTCAGAGATATTAAAGGTTGTTAACGTTTGGGTAGAGCAAGTTGATGAATTGGGCAAAACCTACAAGTGGGTGCAAGTTTTTGAAAATAAAGGGGATGTGATGGGTTGTTCTAACCCGCATCCTCACGGTCAGATATGGGCAGGATCTTCCATACCAAATGAACCTTGGAAAGAAAATTTTAATCAGAAAAAATATTATCAGGAAAATAAATCAGTATTATTGATTGACTATGTTATAGAAGAACAGAAATTAAAAGATAGAATTGTTATAGAAAACGATGAGTGGATTGTATTAGTTCCATTTTGGGCAGTTTGGCCATTCGAAACAATACTTCTACCTAAACGACATGTTCTTAGAATTAATGAGCTAAACTCTAATGAAAAAGATGCTTTAGCTAGTATATTAAAGAAATTTTTAACAAAATATGATAATTTATTCAATGTATCATTCCCTTACACAATGGGTTGGCACAATGCACCGACAGATGATGAAGATTATACTCATTGGCAGCTTCATGCTCATTTTTATCCACCGCTTCTCAGGTCGGCAACTGTTAAAAAATTTATGGTGGGATATGAAATGTTGGCGGAGTCCCAGCGGGATATTACCCCGGAGCTGGCAGCTGAAAGGTTAAAGAGTTTATCTGAGATCCACTATAGTTCTATGTGATATAGAAAAGCAGAATGAGTCTAAAAAAAAATTATGAACAATAAAGATTAGGAGAACGTATGGAATATACGATTACTGCAATTGAACCTGTTATGAAAAAACTTTATGGCACAGACCAAAAAGTTTTGACCAAACATATTAAACGCTTTCAACAATTGGAGGAAGACTTTCATAAATATTTTGGAGATGCAGATTTACACTATTTTAGCACTCCAGGTCGGGTTGAGATCAGTGGTAACCACACAGATCATAACCATGGAATGGTTTTAGCTGCAAGCATTGATCTTGATTCCATCGCTGTTGCTTCTAAAAATTATGAAAATAAAATCGTTTTATATTCAGAAGGCCACGACGGGCCCTTCGCTGTAAAATTAGATGAGTTAACCGCCAAAGAGGAGGAAAAAGGGACAACCAATGCACTAATACGTGGCATTGTGTCAAAATTTAACGAATTAAGCGCAAAGATTGGCGGTCTGAATATTTGTATGAGCAGCAATGTATTAATGGGTTCCGGCCTTAGTTCTTCTGCTTCACTAGAAGTTCTGATTGGGACAGTTATTAATTGTTTATACAACGACCACAGTTTTTCTCCGAAAGAATTGGCTGCCATTGGTCAATATGCTGAGAATGAATATTTCGGCAAACCATGCGGATTAATGGATCAGATGGCATGTGCAGTTGGTGGAATCATTTTTATTGATTTTAAAGATCCCCAAAATCCAATTGTTGAAAAAGTGAAATATGATTTTGGCAAAGAAAAATTTTACACTCTTGTGGTTGATACAGGTGGTAATCATGTCGATTTGACTGAGGATTATGCATCAATTCCTAAAGAAATGAAGGCAATTGCAGGGACCATGGGTGCGAAAGTTTTACGTGAGATATCTGAGGAACAATTATATAAAAAATTACAGGAGTTGAGAATAAAACACGGTGATCGTGCGGTATTACGATCATTACATTTTATTAACGAAAATGAACGTGTAATTGATCAGGTAGCTGCACTAGAAGCAGGTGATTTCTCAAAATTCTTAAATATTGTTGAAGCATCTGGTAATTCCTCCTATAAATTATTGCAAAATATATACACGACTAAAAATATAAGGGAGCAAGGGATAGCCATAGCCCTAGCTTTAACTGAAAAGTATATAGCAAAAGTCCATGGAGGTACTTGCCGGGTTCATGGAGGTGGTTTTGCGGGAACCATTTTGGTGTTTTTACCGAACGGACAAATAGAAAATTATCTTGCAGAAATTGAATCAGTATTTGGTGAAGGCTGTGCAAAGGTTCTTTCATTCAGGCAGCATGGGACTCTTTGCCTAAATGAATTTCAATAGTGAAATGCCCCCAAAAA
>CAYXXW010000346.1:0-3330 GCA_964469115.1 uncultured Melioribacteraceae bacterium | reverse complement strand
CCATTTTTAATAAATGAAGAAGCACTGGAATCAGCTCTTGGAATTGGGATGCTCTATGACTGCAATATGGTTGATGAAATTCATATAGCAAGAAAACAATACCTCGACGGAAGTATACCAACCGGATTTCAGAGGACTGCTGTTTACGCAGTTGACGGACGAATATCTTACAAGGATAAGGAAATTAAAATTGTTCAGATGTCTATTGAAGAAGATTCGTGCAGAGAAGTTTCTGACATTAACCATGAGAGAATATATTTAACAGATCGATTAGGAATGCCCCTGATAGAAACAGTTACTGAACCGGCAATGAAAACTCCGGAAGAAGTTGCTGAAGTTGCTTGGATCTGCTCTAAGTTAGTGAGAAGCACAAATAGAGTAAGACGTGGAAGCGGTGCAGCAAGAGAAGATGTAAACGTTAGTGTAACGGGCGGGACAAGAATAGAGATAAAGGGTGTTCCAAAAATTTCTGCAATACCTCTATTGACTTACAACGAAGCATTGAGACAGTGGAATTTATTAAGACTAAGAGAAGAATTAAAACTTAGGGATATAACAGAATCTACCTTCAAAGCTGAGTCAAGTGATATCACCAATATTTTAAAGACAGTTAATTATGTTCCTTTGAAATCAGCCATACAAAAACAGCTGTCTATAAAGTGTGTTGTGTTAAAAGGTTTTGCCGGGCTGCTGCATTGGGAAACCCAAACAGATACATATTTTGCTAATGAAATATCTGACAGGATAAGAGTTATTGCATGCCTAACAAATATTCCTAATTTAATTCATTCCGATAGTAAGGGAGAAACAATAGCATCGCAAGAATGGAAAAAAATCAAGCGATTCATGAGATCAGACAAAAATGATACCTTGGTGCTTGTTTGGGGAAGCAAATCTGATGCTGAAACAGCAGTTAAAGAAATAATAATAAGAGCAAAGGAAGCCGCCATTGGTATCCCATCTGAAACGAGGCAGGCTTATGATGACGGGACAAACGGGTTTGAGAGAATTTTGCCAGGTGCCGATAGAATGTACCCTGATACAGATTTACCACCTAAAAGAATCAAAAAGGAATATTTAGAAAAAATAAAAGAATGGCTCCCTGAGAAATTTTGGGAAAGGGAAAAATGGTATAGAGAGTTAAAAATTCCTAAAGATACCATTGAAGATTTATCAATATCTAAATTTGCCGAATTATTTAAAACATCTGTGGAAGAGTGGAATTTAAATCCCACAACCGTTGCTGTTTTTCTAATTCAATTTCCCAAGAGGATTAAAAGAGAAGGGTTAGATCATATAATAATCTCTGAAGAAATGATGAAGAGTATTCTGTGGGAATACAAAGAAGGAAAGGTCGTAAAAGATTATCTCTACTCACTTTTAAAAGAATCAGTTAGTAGAGGTTCATTCTCAAAAGAACTAATTCCTGATAAATTGAACGATAAAGAGTTTCAAAAAATAAGAGAGCTTGAACAAGGAGTGGTTGAACAGATTTACTTTAATGATCCCAAAAGGAAAACACATTTTTTAGTCGGAAATCTTATGAAAAAAGTTAGAGGCAAAGTTCCTGCGCCAAAAGTTGCGGATATAGTTGGGTTCAAAAACGGAGGAGTTGAAAATGTCGGATAATAATGATTACAAAGGATATCATGGAAAAGCACTTCAACTCTTAAAACAATATGAAGCCTTTGTGTGGAGTGATGTAAAAATTATTACCAAGGAAGGGAAATTCGAAGGAATAATTCTTCCCAGGTCAGAGACCGCAGATGATCTGCACATAGTAATTAAAATAAATGTCGGATATAATTTTGGTATTGCCGTTGATAAAATTAAGAACATTGAAATACTCGGAAGAAAAGAAGCTCATTATAAAATACCGGAGAAAGAATTTCCATACCATCCGGATAGACCGCGTGTAAAATTATTTGGAACGGGCGGTACAATTGCTAGTCGTTTAGATTATAGAACCGGTGCCGTAATACCTGCGTTTTCACCGGGAGAGCTTTATGGCTCTGTTCCGGAGCTGGCCGATTACTGCAATCTTGAAACGGAAAAATTATATGGGGAGTTCAGCGAGAATATTGGTCCCAAGCACTGGATTGGTGCAGCTGAAGCTATCGGTGAAGAAATTAGAAAAGGTGTAAGAGGTATTGTTATTGGTCACGGCACAGATATTATGCATCATACATCAGCAGCACTTTCATTTATGGTTCAGAACTCCCCCGTGCCAATAGTAATGGTTGGTTCTCAAAGATCCAGTGATCGTCCATCATCGGACGCGGCATTAAATTTAATTCATTCTGTTAAAACGGCAGCCGAAAGCGATATTGCAGAAGTGATGGTTTGTATGTTTGGTCCAACTTCTGATATCTATGGACTTTTACATAGAGGAACCAGAGTAAGAAAAATGCATTCAAGCTATAGATCAACGTTTAGAACAATTGGGGAAATTCCTCTTGCTACAGTGAGCAAAGAAGAAATTGTACATCTCACAAAAAATTATAAGAAAAGACGAACGGATAATGAAGTATTGATCAATCCGGTTTTTGAAGAGAAGGTTACTATAGTTTACTACTATCCCAATATGCAGCCAGATATCATTGACTCACTTATAGATAATGGCTATAAAGGTATTGTAATTGCCGGGACCGGACTTGGACATGTAAATAAGCCTATGTATCCGGCATTAAAGAGAGCGCGAGAAGCCGGAGTTGCTGTTTATATGACTGTTCAAACACTGTGGGGCTATGTGCAGATGTATGTTTATGAAACCGGTAGAGAAATGATGGATCTTGGTGTGATACCGGCCGCTAATATGCTGCCGGAGGTGGCTTATGTTAAACTTGGATGGGCATTGGGACAATCTAATGATTTAGATAAAGTTAAAGAAATAATGCTTACCCCGATAGCCGGTGAAATAACTGAGCGTGAACCAAGCAATGGCTATTTGATATATCAGGGAGGTCTTCCTGAAGTTGAGGAGTTTATTAAGAATAACAGAAAATAGTTATTTCTGGGCAATTAAAAACGTTTGTTTCTATATACTGATCTATTAACAAATCAAAATAGTATCCAGCCTGTTTGGTTGTACTTAAATAGCTCAAGATTATTAGGCTAATCATTCTTTCGAACTAAAAAACGACCTAATCTATTATTATTAAGACAAAAATGTCTTGATTTTAAATTATTAATGCCTTATTATAGTTTATGATGCTAAAATGAATACCACCCTTGAGAGAAACGCCTGCCTGCCGGTAGGCAAGTTTTGACTCTCTGTCGGCAACATTCTCTCCAGCATATCTATTGTGCTTCTTTCAAGGTTTGTTCTTT
>CAYXXW010000345.1:0-3334 GCA_964469115.1 uncultured Melioribacteraceae bacterium | reverse complement strand
CCTTCAAACTGAAGAACAGTATCAACAATATGCTCAAGTACTTTTGGTCCGGCAATAAATCCTTCCTTAGTTACATGTCCAATCAGTATTATCGAAAAGTTTATAGTTTTTGCCAACTGCATTAGATAGTTTGTACATTCTCTAATTTGCGTTACTGTTCCCGGTGCATTCTCAAATTCCGGTTTCTGCATTGTTTGTATTGAGTCAATTATTACCACTTCAGGTTTTAATTTGTCAATTGCAGATGTAATTATATCAACGTCAGTTTCCGAAAGAATGTAAATATTTTCTTCATTTACTTTGAGGCGTTTTGCTCTTAGATTTATTTGCTTTACAGATTCTTCACCAGTTACGTAAAGAATTTTGGCTTTTGTGCTGGAAGCTGCCTGCATTACCAAGGTTGATTTTCCAATTCCGGGATCACCACCAACAAGAACCACTGACCCTAAAATTAAGCCGCCCCCAAGAACTCTATCAAACTCGTCAATTCCTGTTTTTATTCTTATATCTTCATGTTCATTAACTTCGCTCAACTTGAAGATATTTTCATCCTTTACTTTTTGTTTTCGAGCACTCTTTTTAGTTTCAACAAATTCTTCCGAGAAGGTATTCCATTCTTCGCATTGCGGACATTTGCCTTGCCATTTAAGAGATTCAAATCCGCAGTTTGAGCAGATATATTTTACACGATGCTTTGCCATTTATTTTTTAAGATCAGTTCTATTAATAAAATCCTTAATTATTTTATCTTCTGATTTGATAAGTTCTTGCGGTGTCCCTTCGAAATAAATTTTACCATCGTGCACCATTGCAATTTCATCGGCAACATTTTTAACGCTGTACATATCATGAGTAACAACAATTGAAGTTACATTAAGCTGATCGGCTAAATGTTTTATCAAATCATCAATTGAGTCCGACATTATTGGGTCAAGTCCGGTTGTTGGTTCATCATAGAGTATATATTCCGGTTCGGAAATTAATGCTCGGGCTAAACCGACTCTCTTCTTCATTCCGCCAGAAAGTTCAGCAGGTTTTAAATTTTCTGTATTCGGCAGATCAACAAGGTCCAGCATTTTAGAAATTTTTTTATTTAGTTCCGATTGCGTGAAATTATTTTCATTCTCAATTATTGGCAGAGCAATGTTTTCACCGACAGTCATTGAATCAAATAGAGCTGCTCCTTGAAATAGAACTCCAAACTTTCTTCTTATTTCATACAATTTTTTGGGATCACTGTTATTTATTATTTCTCCGCCAACTTTTACAAATCCCTTGTCAGGGAAAATTAATCCAACAATATGTTTAAGCAGAACACTTTTACCGCTTCCGCTTTTACCGATAATAACGTTTGTTTCACCCTCTTCAATTGTAAGATTTATTCCTCTGAGCACATAGTTGCTTCCAAAACTCTTATGTAAATCAACAATCTCGATCATCTTTTATATTATAAACTTATTTTAAATAATGTTTCGTAAATATAGGTAAATAGTTAAATTTAAGTATTAACTGTCATAAATAAAGGAGAACAATCAATGTTTTTTAAAAAATTCGCAATGATATTATTGCTTTTTATTTTAGCTGTTGGATGTGCCGATTCAGGTAAAGATCCAATTAGCGAAGCTCCATTAATCCCAATGGAAGATTTTTTTAAGAATCCCGAGAAGAGAAGTTTTCAACTTTCCCCAAATGGCGAATATCTTGCGTTCATGCAGCCATATGAATCTCGAATGAATATTCACATTCAGAAAATAGGTGAGGATGAAGTTGTTAGAGTTACAAGTGCCACTGAACGCGATATTGCCGGATATCTTTGGAAAGGGAATAACAGAATAATTTACGTTCAGGATACAAAAGGTGATGAAAACTACAGACTTTACGGAGTTGATAAAGATGGTGCAAATCAAAAAGACTTAACACCTTTTGACAAAGTAAGAGTTGGTATTGTTGATGATTTAGAAGAAAATGATACCGAAATGCTAATTCAAATGAATAAAAGAGATCCAAGAGTTTTTGATGTTTTCAGAATTAATGTAAACACTGCAGAGATGGTAAAAGTAGCTGAAAACCCCGGAAATATTATGGGATGGCAGACAGATCACGATGGAAAATTAAGAATAGCTATCACTACTGATGGAGTAAATTCATCAATACTGTTTAGAGAAACAGAAGACGAAGATTTTAAAACTGTTCTAACAACAAACTTTAAAGAAACCCTTTCTCCCTTGTTTTTTACATTTGACAATAAAAATGTTTATGCATCATCTAACCTTGGTAGAGATAAGGCTGTAATTGTTAAATACGATTTAGTAAATAATAAAGAATTGGAAGTAATTTACGAACACCCGGAAGTTGATGTATCTAGTCTATTATACTCACAGAAAAGAAAAGTAATAGAGGGCGTGAGTTATACTACTTGGAAAAGATATTACGAATTATTCGATGATGAAGCAAAATCGATTTTTAGTGATTTAGAAGAAAAATTAAAAGGCTACGAATTTGCAGTTACAAGTCAAAATAAGGATGAGGATAAATTATTAGTAAGGACTTATAGTGATAGATCTTTAGGTTCTTATTACATATACGATGTAAAAACAAAAGACTTAAAAAAATTAGTTGATGTTAGTCCATGGCTAAATGAAGATCACATGGCAGAAATGAAACCAATTACTTATAAAAGTAGAGATGGATTAACAATTAATGGTTATTTAACGTTACCGATTGGTATTGAAGCAAAAAATCTTCCCGTTGTAGTGCATCCTCATGGCGGTCCTTGGGCAAGAGATAACTGGGGATTTAATCCTACGCTTCAATTTTTAGCAAACCGCGGATATGCAGTTCTGCAAATGAACTTTAGGGGATCAACAGGTTATGGAAGAGAGTTCTGGGAAATAAGTTTTAAGGAATGGGGTAAGACAATGCAGGATGATATTACCGATGGAGTTGAATGGCTTAAAGCTGAAGGTATTGCCGATCCGGAAAGAATTGGAATATATGGAGGCTCTTACGGAGGTTATGCCGTTTTAGCAGGATTAGCATTTACTCCCGATCTATATGCTTGCGGTGTTGATTATGTTGGTGTTTCTAACATGTTTACTTTTATGAATACAATTCCACCATATTGGAAACCGATGTTGGATATGTTTTATGAAATGGTAGGAAATCCTTCTGCTGATTCTTTATTGCTTTATGAAGCCTCTCCTGTTTACCATGTTGATAAAATTAAAGCTCCGCTATTGGTTGTTCAAGGAGCTCAGGATCCTCGTGTTAATATAGATGAAGCGGACCAAATGGTTGAGGCATTAACATATTTACCAAAGATAAAATTACCATT
>CAYXXW010000344.1:0-3339 GCA_964469115.1 uncultured Melioribacteraceae bacterium | reverse complement strand
AGCCAGGCAATCTTTGTGGGAGATTGGGCAATGGATCAATTATGGCTTTTCTGGGTAGCGCCAATTATCGGGGCAATTTTAGCAGGTCTCGTTTATAAATTTATTTCACCTGAAAAAGAATAGCAGATTTTGAAACTATAAAATTAGTTTTGAAAGAATTAAGTAGATGCGGTGTTTGTTGTTCAACTGACTGTAAAGCATATAAAGTTGAATGTGAGGGTTGTAATAACCTGAAAGGTAAAGTTCCCTGGGCAAAGTATTTGAATAAAGTGCTTTGCCCAATTTATGAATGTGCTGAACTTAAAGGTTTTAAATCATGTAAAGAATGTGGAAAAGCACCTTGCAAACTTTGGTTTTCAACCAGAGATCCTGATTTTACAGATGAGGAATTCCAAGCAGACATAAGTTCACGATTAAAGAATTTTGAAGAATGTTGCCTGTAAATATTAAGAAAAAATAAGGATAGTAATAGAATTTTGAAAAATTTACTTTATTGGCAGTGGGGTGTATTGCTAGTTACATCTGTTATGATCTATATTATATCTCCCAAAGTAACAACTAATGATGGTTTCTTTAAAGGTTTTGCAAAAGGTGATACAAAGCCAAACCATTTAACATTAACTTTTAGTCTTGTAATCTCCTGGATTTTTGCCAAATCCATTACAAATGCAGCAAACCTAGGATTGTCCTTTGGCATTGTAGGCGGATTTGCTTACGCTACATATTATCTCTCTTTCATTGTAGCAGGGATCGTTATCTTCCAACTAAGAACAAAAGGTCATTTTCAAAGCATACATGACTTTCTAAATACAAAATTTGGAAGATCTGCATTAATAGTTTTTTCTATTTTAATTGGTTTAAGATTGATTAATGAAATTTGGTCTAATTCAATGGTAATTGGAACATATTTTGGAGAGCATGGCTCTTTGGGATACATTCTATCAATAATCGTGTTCACTGGTTTAACGCTTGCATACACCTTAAAAGGCGGACTTAGAAGTTCACTGTTTACCGATATCATACAGATGGGTTTATTTGCAATTCTGCTATTTGTAGTTTTAACCTTAGTCTTTGGAAGACAAAGTTCTATAATACCCTTTGTAACTTCAGGAACATGGAGTTTTGCCGGAGGACTTAATTTGCTCTTCGTTGCTTTAATACAAATTTTCAGTTACCCTTTTCATGATCCGGTAATGACTGACAGAGGATTCATTGCAGATGAAAAAACCACTTTAAAAAGTTTTATTATCGCTGGAATAATAGGCTTTGTTATTATACTTTTATTCAGTTTGATAGGAGTTTACGGAAGAATCATTGGGATTAACGGTCAAGCAGCAGTTGAAGTAGCAAAAACTCTTGGTGTCGTCAGTATGGTAATCATGAACTTTATAATGATCACTTCTGCTTCATCTACTATTGATTCAACATTTTCCTCGATCTCAAAATTGATTGTAGTTGATCTAAACTTAGAGGGCAAAGTCTCTGTGAGAAAAGGAAGAATCACCATGTTGATTACAGCAGTTGGCGGTACAATACCCATTTTCTTTTCACCGGCAATTTTGTCGGCTACCACAATAAGTGGAACAATGGTATTAGGGTTAGCTCCGGTTTTTATATTCTGGAAAATACCAGCTCCTAAAATCTCTTTTCATCTTGCTGTTTGTATAGGAATAATTGCTGGAATTTCACTGATATTTGGCTGGTTACCTGAAACCTTATATTTGACCACAGGTAAATATGCAGCTTTGCTTTCAATTAATTTTTATGCAGCTATATTAATTTTAATATTTTATTTTTCACCTATAATTTTGTTATTTAACAGGAAACGAAAATGACCAATTTAATTCATCCAATTGTAGATATAAATTCTTTAGATAATTTATGGTTTCAAGTGAGTGGAACTATATGCAATATTGCTTGTAATCATTGTTTTAATAATTCCAGCCCGACTAATAGAAAATTTGAGTTTCTTTCATTAGAAGAATGTATCGGATATTTAGAGGAATCAGTTCACTATGGTGTTAAAGAATATTATTTTACTGGAGGTGAACCATTTGCTAACCATGAACTTCTCAAAATTCTTGAAAGCACCTTAGAATATGGTCCTGCCACAGTACTAACAAATGGTATGTTAATTAATGAGGAAGTAGCTAAAAAACTTTCAGAAATAGAAAAAAAATCTATCTATTCGTTAGAAATGAGAGTAAGTATCGATGGTCATACAGAGGAGATGAATGATGCGATAAGGGGTAAAGGAGTTTTCAAAAAAGCAATGAAAGGAGTTGAGCTTTTATATGAAAATGGATTTTTACCGATAATAACAGTGACGAAAAGCTGGAGTGATTTTGATGATAACAAAATTATAGAGAGATTCAAGGAATTATTAATTTCTCATGGATATCAAAGACCCAGAATAAAAATCCTTCCTTCACTTAAAATTGGAAAGGAAAGTGCCAGAACTAAGGGATATGATCAATATGATTATGTTGTTGAGGAAATGCTTCAAGATTATGATAAAGATCAATTGTTATGTTCAAATAGTAGAATAGTAACAAGTAAGGGTATTTATGCTTGCCCTATTCTAATAAATTATGATGATGCAAAAGTTGGTGAAAACTTAGAAGATTCGTTAAGCTCAATTGAACTCAAACATCAGGCATGCTACACTTGTTTTCTTTACGGTGCAATTTGCTCAAATTTTTCAACAAGTGCTAAGGAAGAATTATGAATGTAAAATTAGCCTTTATCGGCGGTGTTTATAATAATTATATTGCTTTGGAAGCAGCAATAAAAGATGCAAAAAAAAATGGAGTCGATGATATTTATTGTCTTGGTGATCTCGGAGCTTTTGGTCCACATCCTGATAGAGTTTTCCCTCTTATCTATAAAAATAATATTAAAGTTGTTCAAGGAAATTATGACAATTCAGTGGGTAATGGACTTAATGACTGCCAATGTGGATATACTGATCCCAGGGATAATTATTTTGCAAAGCTGAGTTATCATTACACTTTTGAAAATACATCCAAGGAAAATAAAAAATGGTTGAAAGATCTACCCAAGGAAATAAGACTTAACATCTATGATAAGAACATTTTACTTTGCCATGGTTCACCCAGGAGAACAAACGAATTCTTTTGGGAATCTACAACTTCTACACATTTTCTTAAAAAACTTTTAAACGATTTTAATTCAGATATTATTGTTGGAACTCATACGGGTATCCATTGGAAGCGAATCATAGAAGATAAGATGTTTGTTAATGTTGGTGTGATTGGAAGACCGGAGAACAATGGTAATACAAAAGTTGGTTATACGCTTATCGAATTTAAAAAAAAC
>CAYXXW010000343.1:0-3354 GCA_964469115.1 uncultured Melioribacteraceae bacterium | reverse complement strand
TTAGAGTAAAGTTAAGAAGTATAGCAGCTTTATCTGTTGAATTAAAATTAAAGCCAGCATTCATTGAGCTTGATATTTTTTCATTAACTACCAGTCTTAATGTTTTATCATAACTGTCTAATAATTTAAAGTAAGCTTTGTTGAAGCTCTCAGATCCGTATAACCTTTTGATACCTTCATCAATTGAAGAGAAGTTATATTTATTAGGAAAAGTAAAGCTGGTTTTATCTAATAAAAAATCTACAGTTGTTTCATTTATTCCTTCAACAATAAAGTTATTTAAAGCGATTTCATCATTAAAAGAATATTCTCTTTCAACCTTTTGCAATGGAATGTTGTTTTTAGAAAGCAATTCTTTTATCTCATCAATTTTAGTAAGTGCAACTTCTTTTCCCCTTCTAATTAAGGTGTCAGCTGCATCATTTGAAAAACTTGTTGTACCATATCCATCAATATTTGGCTCTATTATTATGTTACAAAGCTTTTTGTTGCTCTCGTACTTCTCAAATCCCATATAGGAGATCATCTGACCTAAAATATCCATTATGTCACCAATTTCTTCTTTTTCAAGGGGTTTAGATTGAATGTCTACACCAATAATTATATCAGCACCCATTTCTTTTGCTATATCAACTGGAAAGTTATTTACAATACCACCGTCAACAACCAGTTTATCATCTATTTCGGTAGGTGTAAATATTGTTGGAAGCGACATACTCGCAAACATTGCTTCAGCTAAAAATCCTTTCCGTATAATTACTTCCTTACCTGTTGCTAAATCGGCAGCAACACAAGCAAAAGGGATTGGAAATTTATCAAAATCATTTACTTCATGGAATTTGGCAGTTAACCTGCACAATGTATTCATTATGTTGTGACCCTGAACAACTCCAGCCGGTAGTGAAATTCCTTTATCAGCGTTAAGCTTAAAAGAAACTAAGTACCTGTCCTGATCATACTTTTCATAAATATTTATATATTCTCGCGATATTCTGTCAGAAAGAAGATAAATCCATTTTTGTTGAGTAGCAAAATCTTTTAGCTGTTGAGAATTATAACCAATTGCATAAAGCCCTCCCATAATACTGCCAATACTGGTCCCAACAATATAATCAATTGGAATACCCTCTTTTTCTAAAACTTCAAGAACGCCAATATGCGCAAATCCTTTTGCCCCGCCGCCGGAAAGTACTAATCCAACTTTTGGTCTACTGGTAGTTTGGGAGTAACCGTTAAGAAGAAGTATTGTTGATAAAATGAAAACAACTAATCGCGACATATAATAACACTATAGAAAATTTTTAAATGTAAAGTTACTTAATGTTAGGCTTATTTATTATGAGGGAATAGTAAAAATATTTAGCAATTATACTATTCAATATGGGACAACTTTGTTTATAGTATTACTAACCGACTTCTAGTTGATTTTTCAATAATTTAATCGTGCTCTCTTTTGCGTTATAGAAGAATCAGTTCATGCCTTTTTTCGGATTATTAGCAATCATTACGCAAGGAAAAAATTTTAAAATGATAATAATATACTTTAAGACCCACACTCTTATTAAACAAGACAAATAAGTATTGTTTATTAATTAAATGATCCTTATATTGCTAGTTACTTGAGAGAATATTTTATTATCGTAAAGTAATTTCTCTCCTCTAATCCCATTTATTTCTCCCAAGTATTTCTTTTGTTCATTTTACTAACTTAATCTGGTGGTGAAAATGAAAAAAATCATTCCTTTTTTAATCATTATTTTCCTAATATTTAGCACATGCAAAGAAAAAGAACCAACAGCCCCTGAAGAAGAAATCCCGACATCAGGTGCTTTAGCAGAAGCTACTATTGGAGCAGAAGGAGGGACAATTTCTTCTGATGAAATTACTTTAACAATTCCTTCAGGTGCTCTTGAAAATAATAATAATATTAAAATCTTTAAGACAAACCAAGAAAGTAATTTTAATAATAGCGTAACCAATATTTATCTTATTGAAGGAATTGATTCTGATTTTCAAAAACCATTGCATATTAGTATTAAATTTTTTAGCTCTATTGAAGATGAAAGTTATATTGCAGTAGGCGCAGAGGCTTTATCCTCTGAACAAGTTGAACCGAATTTAACTTATTTTTATCAATCAGCAAAAGATTCAGCTGGCTATCTAACTTGTGCAATACCAGCACCAAATAGTCAAGGCTTGGGAAAACTAATCTTGAAGGGAACTCAGTATCAAGATGAAAAGGGCACATTACATCTTGAAGGATTATCTGGAATTGTAAGTTCAAAATCACAACATTTTAAGATTATTGACAACAAAGATCTTTTATTTTCAGAAGATAAAAGTAATATTTTAAAATCATTTGAATCAGCTTATCAGTTGTACAAGTCCATGGATTTTAAGTTTGAAGATACAAGAAACTGGCCAATGATAATAGATGTTAGAGAATCTGAAGAAGTAAGGGTAAGTATTGAATACAGGAATAATAACAATTCTCAGATTGTTATTAGCAATACAAGTAATACAGATGAAACAATTGGGGCAGTATTTTTTCAGTATGTTGCCAAACAATATGATAATCGTTATTGGATTCAAAAACAAATTTCAGCACCAGACCAAAGATGGTTTACGCATGCTGTTGTAACGTGGAGTAAAGGAAAATTATTTTCTCTGGATAATCCTTCTGATACATATAAGAATGAGGAATGGAAGGAATTTGAAGCAGAGCCATTTGAGAGCTTTCATACAATTGGAGCAAATGCTGCTAAGCACGGAAGGGGCATGGCACCATTTGTGGAATGGGTGGGCAATAAATATGGAGAGGCAAAAATTCTTGAGATCTATAAGAAAATTAGAGATGGAAAACATGTTATAAGGGCTATTATAGATGTTATTCCAGATCCATTAGAGATATGGATTGATAAGTTTTATAGGGATTATTTTTATAATGAAATTAAAGGATATTTATTTAATTATTTTTTAAGTCTAGATTATCACTACAGATTCGTACCTGGTTCTTCAACTTTAACCCCAGCAAATAAATTGTTTTCATATTCATATTCAAACTTGTGCACAAAAGTGTTTTATCTTAATACAGGTTGGTTACCACCAGGAATTAATTATAAAATTACATTAAATATTTCTGGAGAGGATAAATCCCAAATATCAGCCTCCTACTACATAAATGAAAAATTGTATGTTATTGAACCCAAAACGGATGAAATCATTTTAAATAGCATTGATTTCGACGGATATTTCGAGATTTTTGTAACAAATGTGAATAATCAAGCACCCCATCACGAAGAGATGCCAATAGATTTAAATATTGATATCGAAAGTCCCCCTCAAGTTACAGGC
>CAYXXW010000342.1:0-3356 GCA_964469115.1 uncultured Melioribacteraceae bacterium | reverse complement strand
ATTATTGCAGTTTTTTGTTTTTCAGGCATACTACTTATTCAATTAATGTTAATATCATATCGAAGGAGTTTGACTTTTAACAACTGAGATATCTCTGGGGAAAAGATTTCTCACCCAAGAAAAAACTTTGGATTCGAAATGACAACACATCACAATTTTATTCTCAAAGTATTTCTCATTATAGATTTTGCATCAAACTTTTCTTTGAAATCTATCAAGCTTTCGCTTGGCGTCATTGGATTTTCTGCAGATGTATCTTGCGAAACACCAATATCCACATAATTATATCCTCTCTCAGTTGCATCTTTCACTACCTCATACATAACCCTTTGAATAGGTTTATATTCAGCATATTCGTAAAGCAGCATATTATAAAAACATATTGCAACATTTTTATTTGCATAAAACATTAATGAGCCAGCAATTGGTTTATCATCCAAATAGACCATAAATAGTTTTAATCTGTCAGGCATCAGCTTTTTTAATTTCAAAAGATCTTCGTAACTATGTGTTGGCTTTACATTATGTATTGATTTATTCTCAATAAGTATGGGATAAAACTCATCATACTTTTCATTTACTTCAACTCTAACGCCTTCTTTAATCGACTTGCGAATATTTCTTCTTATTGTCGGTCGGAATCTTTCAATTATTTCTATTTTAGGATCAAGTTTTATTGCGCTGGATATGTAATGAAGATCGAACTTAAATCCTTGCCATAGCATTGCAAAATCTAAATTATGATTTGGGTAAGTTTCATAAATCATTGGGGCAGCAGTTAGGAGAAGTTCATTCCAATTTTTCTTTTTGCCATATTCAATCAGTGTAATTACAATTTCGTGGGTTTTCTTAAATGTAATATCGCCAATTACAATTGAGCCATAGCTTGCACCAATAGGAGATTCAAATAATTTACCATCTATAATACTGCCAGGTAAAACTGCGACAATCTGATTTTTTTCTAAAAATACTAAATGATTAAAGGTAAATTTACCAGGCGTGTGATAATCAAAGAACTTCTGCATGTGGAACATAGTCCCATTGCTGGAGCTAATTACAAACTGATCCCATTTTTCTTTCCATTCTTCTGAGTATTCAATAATTTCCATAAACCTAATCTTATTAATATTCAATTATGAAAATTAACAATTAAGAATGTGATAAGCATTCATAAAAATGTTATATAATTTTTTTATCTGCGTACTGCTGAATTTAAAATGTGTAGGAAACAGAAATTGTATTTGCATTTCCAATACCATAACTAAAAGGAGTGAATGCATAATCAAAGTTGAAGCCATTCCAATAAATTCCTGCACCGGCACTAAAACCTTTTGCTTCATAACCGGTAACATAACCCAGTCTTATAGAAAATTGATTGTCATACACTACATCAGAACCAACATGTAAGTGAAGATCATCTAGTTCCAAATATTTTTGTACGCCAACAACGGGGAAGAAATTTAGTGATGCTGATGGAAGATTTATATTGTAAACAGCATTTATAATTAAGTCAGTTGGAAGCTTGGTTTTTTCATTTCTGAGTTTATCCATACTTCCTAAATTTCTTAGTGAAGCACCGAGTGTAAGATCATCAATAAGGTCGGAATAAATTAGACCAAGATCATATCCTGTTCCAGAAGCATCATCAGAAAGCAGACTTTCATAAAGATATTTTATAGTAAAACCAAAATCTAATTTATCATAAAGTGTAAAACCAGTAGCTAGGCTTCCATAAAAATAATTTACATTAAATGTTGCATCGGGTATTTCGGTTGGCTTAGTTCTAACTTCAAAGTCACTTATTTTAGTTGTATTTACACCAACAGCAAAAGGCAATCCAAAAAGTGAAAAATTGGCATTTACTATTTCACTGCTTAAATCTTGTATCCATGCCTGGTGCGTAAATTGGATTGTATATGACTCTAATAAATTTACCGCAGCAGGATTATAATGGACAGAGGAAAGATCAGAATTAAGTAAACCAATATCAGAGACGGAAATATTTTTGGCACTCGGTCCAATCTTCAAAAATGAAACTCCGGTCTTGCCTGCATCTTGAGCAAGTGAAGTGATAGCAAACAAAATAAGTATTGTGATTATTTTTTTTAACATAAAATTTTCTAGATTTATTTTACAATATTGTCATTCCGGTTCTCGCACTTTTTATCCGGGATGCCGGAATCTGCTTAAATATTTTGCAGTTCCAAATAATTTTTTAGATTCCAGTCTTCCAAAATACGGAAACCAGAATGACAGTACCTTTAGATTTAATTACTTTTAAAACAAAATTTCCAGTCCAACAATATGCTGATCATGAGAAGAATAAGGTTCAAGAACAAATGCATAATCGATCCCAATATTCATTCCGCTAAACAGCTTAAAATATGAGAATCCAAAAGTTGGTCTCATTGGTATATCTGAATTACCTACACTTAATCTGTCAACACCAGCACGCAGAAACAAGTTTTCAAAAATAACATACTCAGCACCAATTCTCAAGAAATCAGTTTCAGCATTACTGTGTTCAAACTCCAGAGTTGCTAACAAGTTTGGATCATCAAATTTATAAGCTGCGGCAAATTTCATTAGTAGAGGGAATTCATTGATTGTTGAGTTTCCTTCCACTCCGTAAAGACTGCTTGTATCCCATTTATATTTTGTATTAATGTCTGATATTACAGCTGCAAAAGTTAAGTTATTATTGTATTTATAGAGTGCGCCAATATCGAATCCAAATGCAGAGGATGTAATATCCTCGTAAAGCTTATAATAATAGAATTTTAACCCAACGCCAAGAGCTAACTTTTCTGAAAACCGATTAGAGAAACTTAAGAAGAATTGATTCTCGGAAGTTGAGAGTGTTTTAAATTTTTCTCCCTGACTATCTCTTCCATCAATATCGCTAACTCCAGCATTGATAATTCCAACACTGATTCCTGCAGTAGATCTTGGTTTATTGGGATCAGTTTTACTTTTTCCTAAATCAAATTTTCTAGTAAAATTAAGAAAGTTTAGTGATCTATCTAGTGAAAGAAATGAATATGAAGTTTGAAAATAATTTCCTTGTTGGAATGCCGATAAAGCTGGGTTGTAATAAGAAACTAAATTTCCATCAATTACAGCGCCCATAGAATTACCCATTCCTATTCCGCGAGCACCAAAGCCCATACGACTAAAAGAACCAGCCATACTGTTATATTTTGAAAATTGTGGTTGTGCTGATAATAGTGTTGAAAAAATAAAAATTATAATCAAAATAATATTAGAAAATATATTAAGACTCATGGTTCGACTCTGCTCACCATGAACTAATAAATTGCTGTTATTTATAATAGGCTCTTTCATCACATCAGAAC
>CAYXXW010000341.1:0-3368 GCA_964469115.1 uncultured Melioribacteraceae bacterium | reverse complement strand
ATTTTTCTTCCCCGGTATTCAATTTGAATGCATAACAGTGGTGGGTTGCATCATAGTGCTCTTTTTTAATTGAATTGAGTTCTTCCTCTGCGTTTTCAACTGAAATAACTCGCATTGCATAACCAATAAATTGAGATCCTTTGATTTTTAGTTTGTTTGTTAAATTTTTCTCAATTTCAAATATTTTTTCAGACTCACTCATTTGTGATTATTTAATTAATAATAAAAATTGATTTTCTAATAACCTTTAAGTAATATAAATATTCGAACTTTTCCAAATTTATTTATGATAGATCAAGATAAAATAGTAATAAAAGGTGCTAGAGAGCATAATCTAAAAGATATTAGTCTAGATATTCCACGTAATTCGCTGACAGTAATTACTGGTTTATCAGGTTCAGGTAAATCTTCGCTAGCTTTTGATACAATTTATGCCGAAGGGCAGAGAAGATATATTGAATCACTTTCAGCTTATGCTAGACAGTTTTTAGGTCAGTTGGAAAGACCTGATGTCGATCTGATTGAAGGACTGAGTCCCGCAATATCAATCGAACAAAAAGCAACCAGTGGAAATCCAAGGTCGACTGTTGGAACAATAACGGAAATTTACGATTATCTCCGTTTGATGTATGCTCGTGTTGGAGTTGCACATTGTTATAATTGCGGTAAAGTTGTCAAAAAACAATCTTCAGATCAAATAATTGATAGAATTATAGATTCTTTTGAAGGAAATAAAATATCAATTTTGGCTCCCGTAGTTAGAGGAAGAAAAGGACATTACAGAGAGCTTTTCGAAGATATTCAAAAAGATGGATTTTTAAGAGCACGTGTAGATAATGAAATTGTTGAGCTTTCAGATGGCTTTAAAGTTGACCGTTATAAAATACATAACATAGAAATTTTAATTGATAGAATTAAAGTTTCTGCAAAGTCACGATTTAGATTAAGCGAATCAATTGAAGTCGCGTTAAATTTTGGCAATGGTAGTATTATCATTGCTGATGATGAAAAAGATCATATTTTTAGTAGGGATTTTGCTTGCCTTGAATGTGGAATTAGTTACCAAGAACTTGCTCCCAATTCTTTTTCTTTTAATTCTCCTTACGGGGCATGCTCCCACTGTGACGGTTTAGGTGAAAAAAAAGATTTAGATATTAATTTAATTATTCCCAATTGGGATAAAACTATTAAGGAAGAAGCCTTAGAGCCTTTGGGCAAGCCACGGAATATTTGGTTCTTCAATCAATTAGAGGCTGTAGCTAATCATTATAAATTTGATTTTAATACAAAGCTGAGTGATTTAACTGAAGAGCAGAAAGAGATTTTATTGTATGGGAGCAAGAAGAAGATTCCATTCACTTATAGTTTTGGCGACGGTAAAAAGGCAAAGTATATGCATAAGTTTACCGGCTTGTTAAAATATGTTCAAAATTATTTTGAGAATACAACTTCTCCCAAAATTAGGGAATGGACAGAATCATTTATGAATACACAGGTCTGTCATGTTTGTAACGGAGGCAGACTAAAAAAAGAATCTCTTGCTGTTTTAATTAATGGTAAAAATATTAGTGAGGTTACAAATCTTTCTATAGAAAAAACGAAAGAGTTTTGTACCAATTTAAAATTTGAAGGTAATGCAAAAATAATTTCTAAGCAAATCTTAAAAGAAATTAATGAACGGCTGGAATTTTTATTGAATGTAGGTCTCGATTATTTAACGCTCAATAGATCTGCGGGCACATTATCGGGCGGAGAATCTCAGAGAATCCGATTGGCAACTCAAATTGGTTCTCAACTCTCAGGCGTTTTATATGTTTTAGATGAGCCAAGTATAGGACTTCATCAGCACGATAATATTAAACTTATCAATTCTTTAAAAGAATTGCGAGATCTCGGAAATACAGTAATTGTTGTTGAGCATGATAAAGAGACAATTGTAAGCTCAGATTTTATTGTAGATTTGGGTCCAAGAGCCGGTGAACACGGAGGCGAAATTTGTTTTACTGGCAAAAATGAAGATATTAAGTTAAATAACGGTAATAAATCTCTTACGCTTTCTTATTTACTGGATGAAAGATCAATTAAAGTTCCGGCTGAGCGACGAAATGGAACTAAGAATTTCATAGAGATTATTGGAGCAAGCGGTAATAATTTAGCCAATCTGAGTATTAAAATCCCTTTAGGTAAATTTGTCGCGATTACCGGAGTTAGTGGTTCGGGTAAATCTTCATTGATTAACGAAACTCTGGTAAGAATATTGATGAAGAAAATATATAAGTCGAAAACCTCTCCGTTGCCATTTAAGAAAATAAACGGACTTGAACAAATTGATAAAATAATAGAAATTGATCAAACCCCAATTGGTAGAACACCCCGCTCTAATCCGGCGACCTATACTGGAGTTTTTACTTTCATTAGAGATCTATTTTCTCAGTTGCCTGAATCTAAAAT
This sequence comes from uncultured Melioribacteraceae bacterium, assembly GCA_964469115.1. Taxonomy (GTDB): domain Bacteria; phylum Bacteroidota; class Ignavibacteria; order Ignavibacteriales; family Melioribacteraceae. Next base: position 917 of record CAYXXW010000341.1, on the reverse strand, counting down.
TAGAGGTTACAATCCGGGCAGATTTAGTTTTAATGTAAAAGGCGGAAGATGCGAAGAATGTCAGGGTGCTGGTTTAAAGAAAATCGAAATGAATTTTTTACCTGACGTTTATGTCCTCTGTGAAGAATGTAAAGGTAAAAGATATAATCGAGAAACTTTAGAAGTGCTATTTAAAACTAGATCCATTAATGATGTTTTGGAGATGACGATCGAAAATGCTCTCATATTTTTTGAGGAGCTCCCAAGAATAAAAAGAAAACTGCAAGCCCTTTATGATGTTGGACTTGGATATATCAAACTTGGTCAGCAGGCAACCACTTTATCCGGCGGTGAAGCACAAAGAGTAAAACTTGCAACTGAATTAAGTAAGATTAGCACCGGTAAAACGTTATACATACTTGATGAACCAACAACCGGTCTCCATTTTGAGGATGTAAATATATTACTTAATGTGCTGAACAAACTTGTGGAAAAAGGGAATTCAGTCGTTGTTATTGAACATAATATGGATGTAATAAAAGTAGCAGATCATGTTATAGATTTAGGTCCCGGCGGCGGTGAATACGGCGGAAAGATAATAGCTGAGGGGACTCCGGAAGAGGTAGCGAAAAATTCTAAAAGTCTGACTGGTAAATATTTGAAAGAAGTATTGAAGTAGCGTTGTTGAATTGTTTCATTGTTAAATGGTTTAAAAAATATTATTTAGTTTTATCATTGATCTAAAAAAAGTTTATCATTTCGAACATCTTTAAGTGAGAAATCTTTTTCAGCTGCAATTAAAGATTTATCTTTTACAAAAAATGTTGAATTGAGAGACGACACAACTAATTTCTGATATCAAAGAATCTTTAAAAATTGTTTTTGAAAAATCAAATTAAAATAAATGAAAAAACTAATCATTCCCAAAAATATTCTTA
>CAYXXW010000340.1:0-3391 GCA_964469115.1 uncultured Melioribacteraceae bacterium | reverse complement strand
TTTAAGAATCTTAATCTTGATAAATTAAAAGGCGGATTATCTAAAACCCGCGAAAAAATCTTTACTAGTATTACTGAAACAATTAGTGGAAAAGCTAAAATAGATGATGAAGTTCTTGACGAATTAGAAGAAATACTAATCACCAGCGATATCGGAATGGATACTTCTGAAAAAATAATTGAAGCCACCCGAGAATTCTTAAAAGCTGAAAAAGATAGAACTGAAGAAAATATAATTAATGTAATTAAAAATGAGCTGGTCTACACTCTAGAAGAAAATAATGATGGTCTCTCTGAGTATTCTAGATTTGAAAATTATAAACCTTATGTAATCTTAGTTATAGGAGTAAACGGGGCCGGAAAAACTACAACAATAGGTAAATTAGCACACAATTATAAAAAAGCCGGACTTGAAGTAGTAATTGGTTCAGCGGATACTTTTAGAGCAGCTGCAAATGAGCAGTTGGAAATTTGGGCAAATCGAGCTGGAGTTGAAGTTGTTCAAAGGGAGCACGGAGCAGATCCATCATCGGTGGCATTTGAAACTTTAACAGCTGCAAAACAGAAAAATGCAGATATAGTTATTATTGATACAGCCGGAAGACTCCATACAAAAAATAATTTGATGGAAGAATTGAAGAAAATTAAACGTGTTCTTGGTAAAGTTTTAGATTATGCACCGAATGATACTTTTTTGGTGATTGACGGCAATACTGGTCAAAATGGATTAATTCAAGCGAGAGAATTTTCTAAATTTACAGAATTAACTGGGTTAATTGTTACCAAACTAGATGGAACAGCAAAAGGTGGAATTATTTTCCAAATTACTGCTGAGCAGAATGTACCCGTAAAATATATTGGAGTTGGTGAAGGAATTGAAGACCTTCAAACATTTGATTCAAAGGAATTTGTTAATGCAATTTTTGATTAATGCATAATACAGACTTGCCTGTGCCGGCAGGCAGGTTGCTTGTAACTTGTCCGCCGTTCATTTTTGGCGGATCTGTGAATTTATTAGACAAATTATCTCCATAGAAAAAAGCCATTCTGTTTAGTATATTTTCACATTAAAATAAAAACAGAAAGATGAAATTTTGAATAAAAATAGAGTAATAGTTGCAATGAGCGGTGGTGTTGATTCATCTGTTGCAGCTGCATTGCTAAAAAATGAAGGTTATGATGTAATTGGCGTAACCATGAAAACTTGGGGTTTTATGGAAGTCGGTGGTGCTCCAAAACATGAATCAGGCTGCTGCTCGCTTGATGCAATTTTTGATGCAAAAAGTATTTCCACTAAGTTCGACTTTCCTCATTATACGGTGGATTTTACAAAAGCGTTTGAAGAAACCGTAATCACTGATTTTGTAGATGAATATCTAAACGGAAGAACACCTAATCCTTGTATAATATGCAACAGAAAAATAAAATGGGAAGAGTTGCTTTTAAAGGCTGATTCTTTGGATGCTTATTATGTTGCAACAGGGCATTATGCCAGAATTGAATACAACGAAGAGACTGAAAGATATTCACTTAAAAATTCAGCGGATGCGCGAAAAGATCAAACTTATGCTTTGTGGGGATTGACTCAGAAAAGTTTGAGCAGAACCTTGCTCCCGCTTGGGAATTATAAGAAGGATGAAGTGAGAAAAATTGCCGAGGAATTGGGAATTAAAACTGCAAATAAACCGGATAGTCAGGAAATATGTTTTGTTGCTGATAATAATTACGAAAGATTTTTAAGGGAAAGGGTTCCTGAGCAAATTGAAAATGTTGAAGAGGGTGATCTTGTTTATAAAAATGAAAAAATAGGAACTCATAAAGGCATTCCATTTTATACTATCGGACAAAGAAAAGGTCTTGGAATTGCTTTAGGCAAACCGGTTTATGTTAAAAATATTAATAAGGATACAAATATTGTTGAACTTGGTGATGATGAAGATTTATTAAAAACTATTGTTGAAGCCAAAGAAATTAACTATGTTAGTGCAAATTCTTTAAAGATAGATTCGACAGTAATTGCAAAAATACGTTACTCAGATAAGGGTTCATTAGCAACTGTGAAATATGCTGATAATCATAAAATTGTGTTGGAATTTTTAGAGCCAAAGAGAGCAATTACACCGGGGCAATCGTTGGCAATTTATGATGAACAAGGATATCTTTTAGCCGGTGGTGTTATTATAAAACAATAGTATTGATTTGTCACTCTGAAGAGTCCAGTTTTTTGGACGATGTGAGAATCCCAGTTAAATAATTTTGGAGATTTCTCTCTTCGTTTGCAATGACGAATATTAGTAATCTGATTACATTAATTATATTATGGAGTAAGTTTCGAACACAAATATTCAAATAATGGTGTATTAAATGCAAAAGTGTTATTGCTCAATCAAAGTTATGAGCCACTAACTTTATGTACCACTAAAAAAGCTATTGTTTTAATTTATTTAAAAAAAGCTGAGCTTGTAAGCAATAATCCAAAACTTAATATTCGAACAGTCAGCAGAATATTTCCGTGGCCAAGTGTAGTACGCCTAAAATCATATATTAAAGTCCCTTACAAGAACATCAATCTCACTAGAAAGAATATTTTAAGAAGAGATAATCACAAATGCGCCTATTGCGGCAGAGGCGATTTAACATTTACCATAGATCATGTTATTCCCAAATCAAAAGGTGGAAAAGATACTTGGGATAATTTAGTTACTGCGTGCTTGCCTTGTAATAATAAAAAAGGAAATAGAACTCCTGATGAAGCAAACATGAAATTAATAGTTAAGCCTCACAAACCAAATTATATAATGTTCATCTTAAATTCTGTGAGCAGAATTGATGAAAATTGGCGCCCTTATTTATTTCAATAAATAATTATTTCTACTTCCTTTACTTTACATTCCTTTGTGATATTCCTCACAAATGATAATCATCTATTCTATTAATTAAGGTCATAATTGCACGAAATTAAAACTTTTGCTGCAAATTTTTATAAAAAATTAAGAAACAGATTATGAAAAAGTTAAAAATAATTTTAGTTTTTCAAATAATACTTTTTTCAAACCTTTTTGCTCAATCAGCTAATGTTACTGCTATTATTAATCCAGTGACTAGTGGTACTGTTACTGGTACAGGTCCTTACCTTATTGGTTCCACAGTGCAATTAGATGCGATTCCAAATATTGGGTACAATTTTTTAAATTGGACTAATGGCGGAGTAATTGTTTCAAGCGATTCGAATTATTCATTTATTGTATTAAGTGATACTAATTTTGATGCAAATTTTGCGTCAAAAAAAATAAAAATCGAAACTATCGCCGAACCGGCAGTTGGTGGATCAACTTCTGGGGATGGAAATTATTCTTATGGTGATAGCGTTTTTGTAGAGGCAGTACCTTCCT
>CAYXXW010000339.1:0-3394 GCA_964469115.1 uncultured Melioribacteraceae bacterium | reverse complement strand
TAGAGTACCATATTTTAATATCCAAACTTTATTTGAAGAAAAATGTAAAATAAATTTAAAACCAGCCGCAAGCAGCCAGCAAACAGCTGAAGTTCAGTAGCTTTACCGACACTAATCCACAACAAAGAGCGAATCTATTAGAATGAAACAAAGCGAGGTAAGACCTTACTTAATTAAAAAGTACTTTTTTGATATTAATTCAAAGAATGATTTCGTTAAATCTGGATATTCATCCTTTGGAATAAATAAATCCTTTACTACTAGACTACTATCCAATACAAAATAATATGGTATATTCTCATCATCAATGGAAAGGCCTATATTCTTCAGATTATATATTTCTAGATGTATATTATTGATTCGTTTAAATCTATTTAAATCATCTAACTTAGAATATGAGCCAAAAATCAGTATATTTTCTTCACCGATTTGTTTTGTTACCCTGTTTAGTGTCTCAAATTGACTATCAACACAAACATTGCAATTTAGCTCAGAATATCTTAGAACTAATTTCGGGCGAATTATATTTAATTCTGATAATAATAAAGAGTCTCCTTTATTCTGCAACTCCAAGTTCTTATCAAGTTTTACAAAATTGTATTCAAGATTTTTAGTTATACCATCAAGCAGTAAATAATTAAATATATCTAATTGCACAATTTTTTCATTCAAGTTGTAAACTTCATATTTTAGATTTTTGGCTTCATTATTCCTTACTCTTACTCTTATTGCTAAAAAAGAATTTAGTAATAGAAGAAGAAGAATAATTGAAAATGATAATGATTTCATTCATTTAAAATTTACACAAACTATTTTAAGCTATAAATCATTAAAACTGGATTGTCGTGATCTTGAAGTAATTGAAGACTTTCAATATTTTTTATTTCAACTTCCGGGTTAGTATCAAAAGTAAAATTACCAGATATAATTCTATTTGGCTCTACATATGTAACTAATTTATCTCCTGCACTACAGCGAATAGCAGAAGAGAAAAGGTTTGTGTTGTCCCTCTTTCCAACCTTTACAAATTTTGTATTTTTGTTATATAGTAGTTGTATCCAATTATTCTCACTCTGAAATTCAGAATAAAAATACTTTTCAGTTTCAGCATAAGGAATAATTAGAGTGCTATAGTTTGATTCCCTGACCTCTGAATATATCTTCCCTAAACCTTCAAAACCTTCTGGCAAATAATTATCAGGAATCTTTCTTTCTCCAAAATCTACAAAATACGATGGCAACAGACCTTCATCAGTTGTTCTAAATATTGTGTCATTGCCTCTAATACAATGTAGATAATAGTTATTGTATTCACCAAAGAATTTATTAGTCAACCCACGTATTGGTCTAACAATCTTAAAATATTTATCTTCAATTGTCATTCTCTTATTTACTTTAAACAAAGCGTAATGGTCTTCATCATCTGAATAGTTTATAGCAAAATGTCCCTGCCACAAAAAGAAACCATTCTCGCATATAGAGAATTGCAATGGATTAAGTTGAACCTCATCCTCTTTAATAAAATTGAAAGATATACTTTTTATATAAACCCCCTGATTTGAGTAAATTAGTATCTTATTATAACTTAATATGTATATGTCCCCATTGTTATCTATCTTGAAATCTCGTAATTCATGAAACTCTCCGGGCCCCCTCCCTGCTGCTATTAATTTAAATATAAATCTTCCATTTGAATCAAAAACAAGCAAAGATTTTAATCGCACGTCAAAAATATAGAACCTGTCATGAGTGTAGGTCAGATTTGTAATCTCACTTATTAAACACTCTTTATGAGTTTCAAGAGGGATAACTTTCACAAATGCAACATTGTTTTGATCAAATATTATATCCTCATATTTGTTTGGCACCTTAATGACCTCAAGTTTTGATGTAGATATGTTTTTACTTTCATTTGTTTTACATCCAGAGAAAACAATCATGAATATCACCACTATTTGAATAAAGAATCTTTGATAAGGCATAGTTTAGAATTATATTTTTGAACTGCTCCATAGTTATAGAGCAGTTCATTTGTTTCTTTAGACTTCTTACAATCCCCAACAATCGCCTGCATGAACAGTGCAATCCATTTCATTACAAGTACTATTGGGCAAATCCCAACATAGAATCCTTACTTGCCCAGGTTCCCCATCACATTCATCACAGCATCCATGACGGTCATTAACAAGTTCTTTAGCTTCCGCCTCTCCCAATAAGCCTATATCGATATTAGGAAAAAGAGAAATACATAGATTTAGTAAGAAGAATGACGAAAGTACAATTAATACCAAATACCTTTTTTTTATTTTCATAATCCTTGATTTTAGATTAGTACTGATGCGTTAAAATTTAGAAACTAAATAAATACCTTTTTTCTTTGAAATTTTGATTGTTTTGAAAATCTGTTAGCAGCTCTCTTACAGGTGTTAGTCGAATGCAGAGAATTTGCATTATTTCATAAATCGAGAGAGTGCTCTTTAATGAATGTTTCACATGAGCAACGGTCAGGTATGTGCAGATCGCACCCTAAATATGGATGTTTACGCATTTTCGGAGTACCCCCAGAGCTTTTATATAGTTAAGTTCTGCTTTATCCATTTGAAGAAAGTCTCTATCTGCCATCGATTTCTGTATAGACGTGCAATTTCAATGACAGAGGCTTCATGATTATTTGATAAAAATGTGAGCGTCACCTCCTTATCTTTATCGAAGTATTCAATAAGCCTGAGAACTTGGGGATACAGCTTACTGGATTTATAACCGTTAGGGTTAATGGTTTTATCGCTTCTCAGTCCGGTGCTTTCATCAATATTGAAATTGCATTCAACAACTGAGTAGTCCAATGACACCTTTGCCCTGGTAATAATGAAAGCACCGGCATTATGGATATTGAAGAGTGCAGCAAAGTCAATATATGCTTTGTCCATAACATAGATAGCATCTGGTTGAACCAGCAATATATCCAGAACATTACTGTCTTGATACCTTCCATCTGTTATCAGGATATAGGTCGGAATATTACCTCTTAGATCCAGTAAAGCATGCACTTTTACAGCACCCCGTGAATACTTTCCTTGTGCCCAGGTAAAAAGCTTAAGGCTTAAGGATATTGTCGTTGAATCCAAAGCAAACACTTCATTGGCTATATCGACATTGGGAACAGGTTGGTTCTCATACATGGGTTTAACCAATTTAATGAGGTAAGCTCCAAAATCAGCAAATATCCTCCAGTCTCTTCTTTCATTTGCACGAGACAAGGTTGACTGGTTAACATATTGCTTAATACCAAGATGATATAATTTGTTGTTGTGTGCTTTCAGACAAGTACAGATATCTCGCAATGAATTAAGAGATGTTAACTGACCAAAGAATAATTGGATAAACTGGTTCCAAC
>CAYXXW010000338.1:0-3401 GCA_964469115.1 uncultured Melioribacteraceae bacterium | reverse complement strand
ATCCAAAAGAAAAGTACTCCGAAGTACTTAAGTCTATTGGTGCTTCAGCCAATGCAAATACTTCACAGGACAGAACCCTTTATCATATGACTGGAAATGCAGAAAAGTTAGAACTTATGTTTGAAATTGAATCAGACAGGTTTAGAAATTTGAACTACTCCGAACATGATTTTAAGACAGAAGCTGGTGCAGTTAAAGGAGAATACACAAAAAACAATGCAAGTCCTTATCAGCAAAGTTTTGAAGAGGTTAAGAATACAGCTTTTGATACGCATACATACAAACATACAACTATGGGTTTCTTTGAAGACATTGTTGATATGCCAAATCAATATGCTTACTCTTTAGAATTTTTCAAAAGGTATTATCGTCCGGAATATTGCACGATAGTTGTTGTTGGAGATGTAACGCCGGAGAAAGTAGTTTCCCTTTCAGAAAAATATTTTGGAACATGGGAAAAAGGAAATTATAAAGTTGGAGTTCCAGTTGAACTAAAACAAACAACTACAAAATATTCTCATTTAAAAAATGGTAGTATTCCACCTTATTTAGGTCTCAATTACAAAGGTCCTGCATTTAATGATGCAGAAATTGATATGCCTGCACTTGATGTTCTTTCTTCACTAGTATTTTCAAGAACATCTGAATTATACAAGAAACTAGTGCTTGAGGAAAGTAAAGTTCGTTTTATTGGTGGAGGTGCTCAAGATTCACGTGACCCAAATTTATTTTCAATTCAAGCTTCCCTAATTAACATTACAGATATTCAATACGTAAAGGATGAAATAGTAAAAGCTATTGAAAAAGTTAAAGTAAATGGTGTTGATGTTGAGGCGTTAAATAAAACTAAATCTAATTTGAAATATAGCTTTGCCATGAATATAGATGCCCCAGATAATATAGCTAATTCATTAAGTCATTATATTCAACTTACAGGTAATCCTGAATCGCTAAACATACTTTATGGATTATATGATAAAGTTACTGTTGATGATGTAGTTAGAGTAGCAAAACAATATCTTGTCCCTGAAGGATTAACTATTGCTACAATTTCCGAATTGGAACTGGGAGGTGTTAAATGAAAAAAATTATTTTGATAGTACTTATTGCCAGCTCAATATTTGCTCAAGAAATTGTTGAATTAAAATTACCAAGCTCAAATAAAGTTGTTATAAAATTACGCTTTCAGAATGGTTCAATCTCAGATCCAATAGGTAAAGAAGGACTTACAAATTTTACAGCTGGCCTTGTTACCCAAGGTGGAACAGATAAAATGAGCTTTAGTGAGATTCAAGATTTTATTTATTCAATGGCGGCAAACTACTCTGTAAATGTTGATAAGGAAGTAACTACTTTTTCTTTTGAAGTTCACACCGATTTTTTAGAACAATTTTCCCCAGTAATGATGGGTTTAATGTTGCACCCTTCATTTAGTGAAAATGATTTTCAGAGAGTTAAAACAAATCAACAAAATTATGTTGATCAAGTGATTCGTGCTTCATCAGATGAAGAATATAGTAAAATGGCTCTAGAGGATTTATTATTCCGTGGAACTAATTATCAGCATATGAAACAGGGAATGTCTGAATCTGTGAGCTCAATTACACTGGAAGATGTAAAAGCTCATTATAAAAATTTCTTTACCAAAAATAATTTGACTATTGGAATCGCCGGAAATTATTCTGATGATTTTCTTTCAAACTTGAAAAGTGGATTGACAAAGCTTTCTGATGTTAAACCAACAATTCCGAAACCTGGTAAAGCATTAACACCTGACGGATTACAATTCGAAATCATTCAAAAAGATAATGCTTTTGGTTCAGCAATATTCGCTGGTTTTCCACTTAACATTACTCGTAAAGATGATGATTTTGCTGCAATGGTTGTTGCAAACTCTTATCTTGGTGAACATAGAAAATCCTATTCAAAATTATACAAATTGATAAGAGAAACACGTTCAATGAATTACGGAGATTACTCCTATATTGAATGGTATGATAACGGAGGTGGTAATATGCTTCCGCCATCTGGAACTCCACGTAGTTCAAATTATTTCTCTATTTGGATTCGTCCAGTTCAAATTGCTAAGCAGCTTACTCAACAATATGAAGAATTAAAAGATTTAGAAGTTGGTCATGCTCATTTTGCATTAAGAATGGCTCTGAAAGAAATAGATAGATTAATTCAAAATGGCTTAACCGAAGAAGACTTTGAAGCAACAAGAGATTTCTTATTGAGTTATACTAAATTATATGCCCAGTCACCTGCAAGTAGATTAGGTTATTTAATGGACTCAAGATTTTATGGACGTAATAATTACATTAGTGAGTTGGCCGATTTGTTGAAAAAATTAACCCTTGAAGATGTAAATAACGCCATCAAAAAATACTGGCAAACAGAAAATATGTTTGTTACAATAATAACAGATAAGAGTGAAGCTGGCCCATTAGCGGAAAGCATTAAAGAAAATAAACCATCACCGATGAGTTATTCAAATCAAGTAAAAGAAGGTCTGCCTGAAGAGGTTCTTAAAGAAGATGAAGCAGCTGCGAATTTGAAATTGAATGTTAAAAAAGTTGACATTATAAATTCAGCAGATACATTTAAGAAAAAGAAAATAAATGTAGATCTATAATTTTTGATAGTAACATTTTTAAATATAACAAATCCCGCAACTAGCGGGATTTGTTTTAATAGCTCAATAATTAAATTGGTTTTACAGGTAGATATATATCTACTATATGTATTCCGTGAGGGTGCTCTTCGGGATTATTTAAGTATAGCTCGTAGGAAGGTTTATCATCAGGCGTAAATCCACTTGTTGGTAACCATTCAGAGAATATGTATGTCCATGCTTTTTCATAATCTGAAGGGCCTTTTAATTCAAAACTGGCAATTGCATAATCTCCACCTTCAATTTGCATTTTGCCAACCTCTCCGCTAACTTCAGTGTTTTCCGGAACAGATATACAAACACTTGTTCTTAATTTATCTTCATCTGTAATTTCCGGATTATCATGATAAATAGAAATTACTTTTGTTTTAGGAAAATCGACTAGGTTTCTTGGCATAGCCCAATTAAATAACCTGGTAAATAAATTACTAAATAATTCACTGTTTCCTTTATATGGCCCAATATACCTAATATAAGCAACTGTGAATTCTTCAATAGATTCTACTACCACCTTGGTTGGATTTACAATTTTAATATTTTCGTTCATTTTGGTAACTCCGTTTTTTGTTAAAAGTACATCACCAAAATATTTACTCAACTTTTCTGAAACTTCACTCTCGTTGCTATCCAATTGACCAATATTGCTAAATTCTAGTATGTTATCTTTTCTCCATTCTGATGCACTCTTTCTAAATCTTTCTTTGAATGCTCTAGCAAATACCGATGA
>CAYXXW010000337.1:0-3423 GCA_964469115.1 uncultured Melioribacteraceae bacterium | reverse complement strand
TATTCATTGAGTATTGAGTTTATAGAAATAATTTCATCCTCATTAAAATTGGGCGCTTCGATTGACACAACAGCTTCTTCTATCTGGTTTGTATTACTTGCACCGATAAGTGCTGATGTAACTTCACGATGCCTTAATACCCAACTTAGCGCCATTTGAGATAATTTTTGCCCACGAGAATTTGCAATCTCATTTAATCTTTTTACTTTTCCAATAACCTGATCAGTTATAGTATCTTTTTGAAGAAAACCTGTTTCTTTTGCTGCCCTTGAGTCTGCAGGAATACCATTTAAATATTTATCAGTAAGCACTCCTTGAGCCAGTGGGGAAAAGACAATTGATCCAATCTGTCTTTCTCTTAAAACATTAAGTAAACCGTTTTCTATCCATCTATCGAACATATTGTACTTAGGCTGATGAATAATACAATGTCTTCCATTAGCATTTAAATAATCTTCTACTTTTACAGTGTCTTCGGCTGAATAATTTGAAACACCAATATACAATGCTTTCCCACTATTAATGATATCAACTAACGCACCAATAGTTTCCTCAAGCGGTGTATTCGGATCAGGTCTATGATGGTAAAAAATATCAACATAATCCAAACCCATTCTCTTTAAACTTTGGTCTAAACTTGCCATGAGATATTTTCTTGAACCAAAATCACCATATGGTCCGTTCCACATTAGATAACCGGCCTTTGTAGAAATAATCAATTCATCTCTGAATTTTGCGAAATCATTCTTTAAAATATATCCCATTGTTTCTTCAGCTGATCCCGGAGGCGGTCCATAATTATTAGCAAGGTCAAAATGAGTTATTCCAAGATCAAATGCTCTCCTTGCCATTTTTCTAGAATTTTCCAAAAGATCAACATCCCCGAAATTATGCCATAAGCCAAGTGAGATTACCGGAAGCTTTAGCCCGCTATTCCCACAAAAATTATATTTCATACTATTATATCTATCACTGCTTGGTTGGTAAAATTCGTTCATTAATAGGCTCACAATTTTTTATTAAATTTAATTTTGTATTTTCTAAAAATTGTTTAACAAAGTCAACTAAAAAGAAAATATATTTTTTCTTGTGATTAAATTATAGAGCTAAAATCAAGTGGCTATTAATTCAAATTACTTTTCAATCATGGAGATGAATAATAATTTTGTTATCATTATTCTTCCATGTACTAACATAATAACAAAAATGTAAATACAATTAAACATTTAAGAGATTAAAGATGACTGTTAATTTTATGAAAAATTTATTTAGTATAGTATTTCTGCTATTAATTGGCTGTTCGGCTTCAAAGAATACTAATTTTTTGGAACTTGACTATCCGGGCAATTTCAAAGTTATCAAAAGAGCTGAATGGGGTTCAATTCCAATTGATACTTCTTACAAAACACATGAAATTGAATACATCACTATTCATCATGGAGGAGTTGAATTTACTGACCAGGAGAATGCATCGCAACACGTAAAAAATCTTCAAAATTGGAGCAGGTCGGAAAAGAAGTGGATCGATATCCCATATCATTTCATGATTGATTTGGAGGGAAATATTTACGAAGCCAGACCAATAAATATTCCCGGCGATACAAATACAGAATATGATCCCACAAATCATGTCCTTATTGAAGTGATGGGAAACTACGAAATCCAAGAACTTTCTGATACTCAGTTAAAATCAATGATTGATCTAACCAAATACCTAATGGGTAGATTTGAAGTATCTGTTGAAAAAGTAAAAACTCACAAAGATTATTCTTCTATGACCGTCTGTCCGGGCAAAAATATTTATAAGTTCTTTGAAGATGGAACTATTTATGAAGCCTTGCAAGAGAAGTAAATATTTACTCATACTGAGTTATAATTATTTATTTTTGACCTTCAAAAGATAAACCTTTATAAAAGTAATGAATGATAAAGTCAAAATAATTGCAGATAGTGAAATACCCTTTCTAAAAGGAGTTTTAGAACCGTTTGTAAATGTAGAATATTATTATGGTAACAAAATTACAAATAATAAAATCTTAGATGCTGATGCTTTAATTGTACGGACAAGAACAAAATGTAATTCAGAATTACTTGACGGGACTAATGTTAAAATTGTCACTACAGCTACAATTGGAACAGACCATATTGATATAGAATACTGTGAGAAAAACAATATTAAATGGTTGAATGCTCCCGGCTGCAATTCAACTTCAGTTATGCAGTATATTACTTCAGCACTCTTTGCACTAGCTGAAAAGGAAAAATTTAATTTATCGGATAAAACAATTGGAATTATTGGCGTTGGCAATGTTGGAAGCAAAATTAAAAAATCTGCTGAAATATTAGGAATGAAAGTATTACTCAATGATCCGCCAAGGGAAAGAAATGAAGACTCAACAGAGTTTTGCAGTTTAGAAAAAATAATTCATGATAGTGATATAATTACTTTTCACGTTCCTTTAAATAAAGAGGGAATTGATAAAACATTACATTTGGCTGATGAAAGATTCTTTTCACAGCTTCGAAGAAAGCCAATAATTATAAATTCATCTCGTGGTGAAGTTATTAAGACAAACGCCTTAAAAGAAGTAATAAAAACTGGGAAAGTTAGTAAAGTAGTTTTGGATGTTTGGGAAAATGAACCGGAGATTGATTTAGAATTATTGAACTTAGTCGATTTTGAAACTCCTCATATTGCCGGATATTCAGCTGATGGAAAAGCGAATGGAACAGCAGTTTGTGTAAATGCAGTAAATGAATATTTTCATCTTGGCTTGGAAGCTAATTGGCATCCAAAAAAAATCCCATCAGCTGAAAAGGGAAATAAGATAGAAATTAATTGTGAAAATAAGAATGATGAAGCAATAATTAAAGAAGCAGTTGAGATAACTTATAAAATTAGGGAAGATGATAGAAGATTGAGAAATTCACCGGAAACTTTTGAAAAACAAAGAGGAGATTATCCAATCAGAAGAGAGTTTCATAATTATGAAGTTACATTGCACGACTCAAAAACTAACGTTGCAAAAAAACTTGAAGAATTTGGATTTAAAGTAAAATATTAAATAAGTAGTCAAAAAAAATAATTTAGCGAGAAAGAAATGGAAAAGAGAGCAGATATTGGAATTATAGGTTTGGCTGTAATGGGCGAAAACCTTGTTCTAAATATGGAAAGCAAAGGATTTACCGTTGCAATTTATAATAGAACAGTTGAAAAAGTGGATAATTTTGTAAACGGAAGGGCAAATGGTAAAAATATTATTGGTACCAAATCAGTTGAAGAATTTGTTTCATCACTTGAGAAACCAAGAAAAGTAATGTTGATGGTAAAAGCAGGCAAACCGGTCGATGCAATTATCGATCAAGTTATCCCTTATCTTGAAGAAGGTGATATTATTATTGATGGTGGAAATTCACATTTCC
>CAYXXW010000336.1:0-3444 GCA_964469115.1 uncultured Melioribacteraceae bacterium | reverse complement strand
AATGATAATGACCCAGATGATGATGTGACATTTGTAGTGATTAAAGTAAAATAAAAATTTTCACATAACTAAAACACACTATACCAAATAATATCGTCAACATTTTTAATCGATTTTTCTTAAGGGGAAATATGAGAATAATTAGTCTATTCAATTTATTAATCTGCAAATTATTGTTAATCACAGGATTCTTCCTTTTATCAAATAACGCATCTGCACAGGTAATTGACCCGCAATTTTTATCAGTTACTGACGGCTTGTCTTCAAACAATATTACTAGTGTTTTTCAAGATAGTTATGGCCTCATATGGATAGGTACCTACGATGGTTTACATGTCTATGATGGTTATAATATTGAAATATTCAAAAATGTTCATGGTAAAACGAGCAGTATACAAAACAATGTAATCCGTAGGATTATAGAAGATAAAAACAATAACATATGGATTGGCAACGATCTGGGTATTTCTATGTACAACAGGGCAACAAATAGATTTGTAAATTACAATCTTCTGGAAAAGTATGGTGATAGTGCAGATTCATTTTTTAGAGCCAGTAATATTTTTTTTGATTCGAATAATAAATTATGGATAACCACTGATAATACTGGATTGATAATATATGATCCGGCTGAAGAAAGCTGGAAGTATGCTGATAATTTATTAAATGGAACGCGTAAACCGATGTTAAACTCATTTGTTTTAGGGATAACTGAAGATTCAAATGGTAAAATTTGGATTGGTGACGCGGATTATGGCTTACTGTCTTATGATAGTAAAGACAGTATTTTTGTTCCCGTTACATTTAATAAGCAAGAAAGTGTTATCGATTTTACTAGAGCTGAAAATCAAATCACGTACCTTTATAATGATGCAAACGATATCATTTGGATTGCAGCAAGAAATGGAGTCTATAAATTTAATCCTCGGCAAAATAATCTAAAGACTATCATTGAGTACAACTACCTTCAATTAGACTGGAACAATCGATGGAATCACATCATGCCCGACATTCATGGTAATATATGGGTCGGTAATAATTTTCGGGGAATTTTAAAATTTGATGGTATTTCAGATGAATATCAGGAAATAACGTTTTCCGGTCACCATAAAAACCCGGAAGCTAAATCCGATATTAGCATATCACTTAATATGGTGGATAAGACTGGAATTATTTGGTTTGGGACAACCTCCTATGGTTTAATCAAATACGACCCCAATGATAAACCCTTCATCCACTATACTCATGATGAAACGAACAACGCGAGTATTTCAAATAATCAAATATTTTCACTACAGGAATCAAAAGTACTAAAAGGGAAAATATATGTAGGAACAAGTGGAGGGGGCCTTGATTTTTTTGACCAAAACAATAATACTTTTAGCCAACTTAACTTTAGCGGTATTAATGATTTAGTCGGATTATCGGTTAGAAGTATTATAGAGGAAAACAATGGATCTCTATGGATTGCTACCTGGGGAAATGGGCTGTTGGAAATGAATTCCGAATATTGGGTGATTAGCCATTTCAAAAATGATTCATCATCATTCAGTAGCCTGGCAGATAATTTTGTAAGTGCTATCAGGAAAGATGAGAATTCTAATCTATGGATTGGCACCAGAAATGGTTTGAATTTTTTGAACCTAAAGACAAGACGACTAAAAAGAATTGCTTCAGTAGGTAAAGCAATATATCCAGATGAATTACTTGAGATTGCTACAAATTTAATAGTGTCAAAGAATCCAAAATCAAGGATTGGTGAAGTGACTAATGAACAAGACATCATAAAGCCATTTGAAGTCATTAAACCGGGAATTTATTTAATCGCATCCGCTGGAGAAGGAGAATTTACTTCAAACAGCATGTTTGACTATGGATTTTTGTTAAATGCTGAAAATGATACAATTTGGAGCTCAAGAAAAGTCAGTAATTCCTTTTATGCAGGAGGAGATAATAAAAACAGAATAAACTTAGCTGTTTTAGATTTGATGCCTGGGAAATACAAACTCGGCTATATTTCGGACGACAGTCATAGTTATAATAATTGGAACGCAACACCAACCATCTATCCTGAACTTTGGGGAATTCATTTGGTTGAGCTTGAGAATAAAGCTCAAATTGCATCAATTCAGAAGTACATAAACGAGGCTGAAAACCAACTTTTAATTAAAGGGGAAAATATTCAATCCCTTCATATATCTGATAAATTTATCTGGATAGGGACATCTGAAGGTTTAAACAAGATTAATTTGGGAACAAACACAGTTACAACATACCTGCAAGATGAAAATACTGAAAACTCTGTTAGCAGCAATAATGTTCAGTATATACATGAAGATAAAAACGGGATACTCTGGTTAGCAACAAATGGTGGCTTAAATAGATTCGATCCGCAAAAAGAAACGTTCAAAAATTATTCGGTAGAAGATGGACTTCCCACAAACCTGATCTCATCAATTTTAACAGGTATTGATAATGGTTTATGGATCTCCACCGTAAATGGCTTTTCAAAAATGGTTTCAGATGCTGAAACGGGACAGATTACGTTTGTAAACTATGATCTTGAGGATGGTTTAGGCGGAATGAATTTTAACAGGGGTGCTGGACTGGTGGCAAGCAACGGAGAATACTTTTTCGGTGGAAACCATGGATTGAATTCATTTTTTGCAATAAAGTCAAATTATTCAGAACCAAGTTTAATTTTTTCAGATATTAAAATAATTAACAAATCTATAAAATCAACTTCAAGTAACAAAACGCCACTAATTGAAATTGAGGAATTGGAATTACCATATAATAAAAATGATTTAACATTCGAATTCGCCGTGCTTCACTATTCAGCCCCAAACAAAAATCAATACGCCCATAAATTAAGTGGATATGATAAAAACTGGATTTATAATTTTAAGCGCGACGCGTCTTACACAAACCTGGACCCAGGCGAATATGTGTTTTCTATTAAAGGCTCAAATAGAGATGGTGTTTGGACTAAATCGGCAAAATCTATTCGCATAAAGATTAATCCACCCTGGTGGTACACAATATGGGCTTATGTTGGTTATGGGTTACTTTTTCTGGGAATTATATTTGCCGTTGATAGAATCCAGCGAAAAAGGTTATTAAAAAAAGCAAAAGAAAGAATGAAAATACAAGAGGTTGAGCATAGGGCGGAAACTGCAGAACTACAGTCAAAGGTAATTCAAGCAGAGAATGACCGAAAAACAAAAGAACTTGAAGAAGCTCGTGAACTTCAGCTATCTATGCTTCCAAAGGAATTACCTCAATTACCGAATCTCGATATAGCAGTGTATATGAAAACAGCAACAGAAGTTGGTGGTGATTATTATGACTTTTCAATCAAAGAAGATGGTTCATTAAATATTGGCATCGGTGATGCTACCGGACACGGTATGAAAGCAGGTACCTTGGTCTCAATGATAAAAT
>CAYXXW010000335.1:0-3465 GCA_964469115.1 uncultured Melioribacteraceae bacterium | reverse complement strand
TCTAATAACCTTACTTTACATTTATAAAATTATTCCACTCCTTGAGAGAAACGTTTTGAGTACAGTCTCGGCAATTCTCTCTAGCATATCTATTGTGCTTCTTTCAAGGTTATTCTGAAATACTTCATTGAGATATAAGAATTAGTTCTTTGGGGGAACCATGAAACAAATCTTAATCATTATCTTTTTGTCATATTCAGTAAGCTGGTCACAAGTTTACATGAATATAAAAAATAATGATGGAACAACTCAATCATTTTTATTTTAAGTCAGAATAAATAAAATCAACAGACAAATATAATGGTTCTAATTTGTTCTCCTATAAATGAATAAAAAAGTTACATAGTAATCAAAAACATTATTTGTAAAGCACTAATAAACTTGCTATCAATTCTTTATAAAAATAAAACAATTATTTATAATTTCTAATAATAAATAGGAGTGAGCATGAAGAAGATTCACTTATTGTTTAGTATGTTATTATTTGTAGTCCTGGCATTTGGGAACACAAATATTTTAGCTCAAGGTGTAACTACCGCATCAGTGAACGGTTTTGTATCTGATAGTGATGGAAGCCCATTACCAGGAGCCAATGTAATTGCAGTTCACAAACCAAGTGGTACGAGATACGGTGCAGCGACAAGAGAAAATGGAGTTTTCAATCTTCCAAATTTAAAGATTGGCGGACCCTATTCAATCAGTGCTTCTTTCGTAGGTTTTAATACACACAAGGAAGAAGGAATATTCTTAAATATTGGTCAAACACTAAAATTTGATATTGAACTAGTTAATGAATCATTAGAACTAGGAGAATTGATAGTAAGAGGTGAGAATGATAATATTCTTAATAGCGCTCGGACCGGGGCTGAAACTTCAATAAATCCTGACGAAGTATTGGCATTACCTAGTATTAAACGGAGTACGAGGGATCTGACCAGATTAGATCCAAGGAGCGATGGTAACTTTAGTTTTGGTGGTAAAAACTGGTTATTTAATAATGTTTCTGTTGATGGATCTTATTTTAATAATCCATTTGGATTAGATGATCCTGCTCCTGGTGGTCAAACAAATGCTGAACCTCTACCTTATGATGCGATTGAGCAGGTACAAGTTTCATTAGCTCCTTTTGATGTAAGAGAAGGTGGTTTTACTGGTGCCGGAATAAATACTGTAACAAAAAGTGGAACCAATGAATTTAAGGGTTCTCTTTACACTTTCTTCAGAAATGAAAGCATGCAGGGAGATAAAATTGGAGATATTGAATTAAATATTCCTGATTTATCATACAATCAATATGGATTTACAGTAAGCGGACCAATTATTAAAAACAAATTATTTTTCTTTATTAATGGAGAAATTGAAAGAAGAACAGATCCAGGTACTAATTTTACTGCTGATACTGATGGCAATGTTACTGCAACAGAGTCAAGAGTTACTGTTTCTCAAATGGATGCTATTCGTCAGAGAATGATTGATGTATACGGATATGATCCAGGACCATATCAAGGATTTGATCATAAAACAGAAAATGAAAAAATTCTTATGAAATTAGATTGGAATATTAACGATAATAATAACTTGGTTTTTAGATACAACTATTTGGATGCTAGGCAAGAAAAACCACCTCATCCATTTGCAATAAGTTATAACAACACAGGACGTGGACCAAATCAAAATAGTCTGCCATTCAAAAATTCCGGTTATGAAATGAACAATCAATTAAGTTCATTTGCCTTAGAATTGAATAGTAGTTATCAAGATTTTTCTAATAGGTTTTTTGTTAGTTATAATAGATTTAGAGATTTTAGAAATCCATTCAGCAAAGATTATCCAACAATTGAAATTGGTGAAGGAGGTTTAACCTATACAACAATTGGTCATGAACCATTTTCAATCCATAATATTCTTGATCAGGATGTTCTTCAAATTACCAATAACTTCAGCTATTATTTGGGAAATCATGTTTTAACAGCTGGAGCAACTTTTGAATATTTTGACTTCTTTAATTCGTTTAATCTGTTCAGACATGGATTAATGGGCTTCAACTCTTGGCCAGGAGGAACAGCTTTTAATTCTATAGCTGATTTTTTAG
Organism: uncultured Melioribacteraceae bacterium; assembly: GCA_964469115.1. Classification (GTDB taxonomy): domain Bacteria; phylum Bacteroidota; class Ignavibacteria; order Ignavibacteriales; family Melioribacteraceae. The sequence continues at coordinate 1,373 of CAYXXW010000335.1, read as the reverse complement.
CTGCAACAGATCCATCAAATCCTCAAGATTTTGATTCCAATATTACCCCCGGTAATGTTCCATTTAAAGGGGAATTAGTTGAAGTTGGGCAATTATCATTTTATGTTCAAGACGAATTTTTAATGTCGGATAAATTCTCCTTAACTTATGGATTAAGAGTAGATATGCCCATGTACTTTACTGAGCCGGTTGATAATGCTTGGTCAAGAAGTCTAAGTCTATTAGATGAAAATGATGATGCGGAGACAGTTGACCAGAGTAATTTACCTGGAGCTTCACCACTATTCTCACCAAGAGCTGGCTTTAATTGGGATGTATACGGTGACAGATCCACGCAATTACGTGGAGGGACCGGACTATTTACCGGTAGAGTTCCTTTTGTTTGGATTGGAAATGTAATTTCAAATCCAGGCGCTAACCCAAATCTTCCTCCAGCTGATGGAGCAGAACATGTTGAGACTCAAGATGATTCCGAATTGCAACAATCATTTGATCTTAATGCAATGGTAGATGATTTCAAATTTCCACAAGTATGGACAACCAATTTTGCTATTGATCAAAAATTACCTTGGGATATGGTTGGTACATTAGAAGCAATTTATACAAAGGATGTAAATTCAGTATATATAAGGAATGCTGGATTAGGTACACCTGTTCGCACATTAGATGACGGCAGACCATATTTTGGCAATAATCTTGCAGACCCAGATTGGGGTGGCGGAGGTGAAGGAGCTTATGTAATTGATAATAATGATGAGGGCTATAACTTCAGTATTACTGCTCAATTGAGGAAGCAATTTGAATCTGGCCTTTCAACAAGCTTATCCTATACCTATCTAGATGCAGAGAATGTGATGACCACAACTGAAATTGGTTCAGCTTTATTTCAAGGAAATGCTGTTCAAGGTGACCCAAACAATCCAAATCCAGCTAAATCACAATTTGGACAGCGACATAGAATTATTGGCGGTGCCACTTATAAACATACATGGAACGACAATTTAGCTACTACCTTTGGTATATTCATGGAAGCTGCTGAAGGTAATGTATTTACTACTTCTGGTGGCAACAGATATTCATTTATCTATGCAGGTGATGTTAATGGTGATGGAGCTGGTGGAAATGATTTGATTTACATACCTGATGGCTCAAATGACATTATTCTTTCTTCCACAGACGCAGATGGTAATTTTTATGCAACTGTTGAAGATCAGTGGAATGCTCTAAATGCATTTATTGAACAGGACGACTATCTTAGTGAGCATAGGGGAGAAATTGCAGAGAGAAATGGTTTAGTAAATCCTTGGTATTTCAACTTAGATTTAAGAATACTACAAGATTTTACAGTGCAAGCATTTGGCAAGGATAATACA
>CAYXXW010000334.1:0-3476 GCA_964469115.1 uncultured Melioribacteraceae bacterium | reverse complement strand
AAAATGGAAATCTTACGGCGATAGCAAAATTGCAAATTTATATTTTACAAAAGAGTTGGCAAAAAAATTAGCAGATAAAAATATAAAAGTTACAACCGCTCATCCGGGTTTAACTGAAACAGAGCTGTCAAGACATTCGGGATTTTTTGCATTTCTAAATAAATTTATTGCAATGGAGCAAGCTCAAGGCGCATTGCCAACATTAAGAGCTACATTTGATGAAAATACAAATAGCGGCGATTACTTTGGTCCAGATGGATTTATGGAATGGAAAGGATATCCAGTAAAAGTTAAACCAAATAAATTAGCTCAAGATGAAAATATTGCTAAAAAATTATGGGATGTATCAGAAGAATTAACTAATCTTAAATTCAATTCTTTGGCGCTAGAAGAAACAAATGTTAACAGCGGAAGTTATTGATAGAGTAGTCTTGGGTAATAAATTAAAGAATAAAATATTTATATTATTGCTCATTATACTTGGCATTGTACTTTTTATTTCATGTGCTCCATCGCCAGTATTTAATGCTAAGATTAATGATTCAAACAATATTGAGTTAAGCCCAAATGAATTCAGCTTGATTACTTATAATATTGCTTCTGCATTTGGAAAGAATGATGACAAAGTTATTACTCTTTCTAAGTATTTTGATGAACATAAATATGACTTTGTTTTAATGCAGGAGGTTTTTGATGAAGATGTTAGAGCTAAACTACTCAACACGTTTGATACAACTTTCTATAGAGTAAAAATTCCGCGAATAGATTATAACTCCTTTCCTTCCAATTTAAATCAAGATGCGGGTTTGTTTTCAATTTCTCGTTTTCCGCTTATAAATTTATCTAATATAAATTTTGGAGATGACGTTGAAATAACAAATGGCGCAATTCATCAAATGCTACAAAAAAGTTTTTCTATTTCCTTAGATTTTTTGGCAAATAAATCGATTCTTGGTAGTTTGCATAAAGTTAATGACTCGACTAAAATATTTTTATTTACAACTCATTTACAGGCAATAAGTTCAAGATTTCATAAAACTTACCAATTGGAACAAATTTATAAATTTATTGTTAATGCCGTTTATACAGTGCTTACGGAAGGGGTCGTAGATTCATCAAGCAATCTAGTTGTACTCCTTGTCGGAGATTTAAATTATGATGCGTACACAGAAGCGGATGTTAATACACTTAAAAGTTATCTTGGAAATCCGAGAGATTTACACAAAGAATATAACAACCAGCTTGAAGAATATACATTATTTATAAAATGGATAGGAATGTACAGAAGGGTAGATTATATATTTGCGTATGACAATCTTGGATTATTAAAGCTTAGAAAAGTAAAAGCTAGATCTATAAATGTTACCGATATTACAGACAGTGAGAATGGAAGTATTTCTGATCATCTAGCATTAAAGGCCAATTTGGTAATTGAATAAAAATTACGAATAATTTTATTGTATGAAAAACCCCAAACGAAAACAACATATATTCTACATTTTAGTAGCCGTATTTTTTGCGAACTTAATCTCTTGCTCGTCGGTTAATTATATGAGCAATGGTAATTCTAATCATAAAAAGTTAAAAAATAACAGTGAAATAAAAATTGTTACTTACAACATAAAAGCTATATATGATAAAGAAGAAGATCAATTAAATAATCTAACGGATTTTATTAAACGGGGAAATTTTGATTTTGTGGTTTTTCAAGAACTTTTTGATGAAAGTACGAGATGTGAAATTATAGAAAGAACCGATACAAGCTTCTACAATACAATTATTTCTAGAGTAGATTATAATTCATTCCCGGAATTTATTTTTCAGGATGCCGGATTATTCATGATGAGCAGATATACGAGAATAGATTTATCTTCAATTGATTTTGGTGATGATATAAATAATTCAAATGGTGTTATTCACACAATTTTAGATAAAGAATATTCCAAGACAAACGATTTTCTAGCTAATAAATCGGTTATGGGGGCACTTTATAATATCAACGATTCAACAAATTTATTTCTATTTACTACTCATGTTCAGGCTATTGGAACTAGAGAACATAAAGAGTATCAATTAGTTCAGATTAAAAACTTTATTGAAACCGCTGTTAGAAACACTACCTCTTCAGAATTAATCAGTAGTTCTGAAAATCTAGTTGTTATACTTGCCGGCGATTTTAATTCCAACGCATATAGTATTGATAGATTTACCCGACTTCAAATGCTGCTGGGAAATCCTCGTGACCTGCATAAAGAATTTCATGGCACAAAGGAAGAATATACTTTTGCTTTCCGCGAAAGAAAACCCTCAAGAAGATTTGATTATATTTTTGCTTATGATAAAATTGTCGATCTTAAACTTAAGAAAGTCAGATTGATTGATATTGGTGTTGAAGATATAAAAGATGATAATCAAAAAAGTATTTCAGATCATCTGGCTTTAAAAGCAAGTTTATCTATAAAATAATTTTTAGTAGTTTAACAGACTCTGCGGGCAAATTCACAATTACAGTTTTATATAACTTCGACAAACAATTCATTTTCTGTTAACCATTATAACCCCAATGATTATTACAATTCCGCTTCCTAACATGAGAAGAGTAATCTCTTCGTTCAATAATAACCAAGCTGTAAAAATTGTAACAAAGGGTTCCAGATAAAGAAAAGCCCCAACTCTGTTTGCCGGCAACTCATTCATTGCTTCAGCCCATAAAACATAAGCTAAACCCGAGCAAAAAATTCCTAAAAATATTAGTGCAGCCCAATCAATTGAGGTTAATGAATTAATTCTATTTAAGAAATCCGATGAAATTGTAATTGGCGAAAGGAGAATAAACATAGTTATGAACAAATAAAGAATGGTTAAAGACGGAGGATAATCTAAGGTGACTTTTCTTCCGTAAAATGAGTAGATGCTCCAAGTAAAAGCGCTACCTAAAACTAAGAGATCGCCATAATTTGAAATAAAATTTATTGATTTCAAATCCCCTTTGCTTATTAAAATTAGTAATCCGCTAAAAGCAATTAGTGCGCCCGCAAACTGCATTAGTGTCATTCGTTCCTTATAAATTAGAAATCCCATTATTGCCATTATGACCGGTACAATTCCTATAATCCAGCCGGTGTTTGAAGCAGAAGTATACTGCATTCCTGTAACTTGAATCCACAAGTGGGTAATTGAAATTATTGCCAGAATAAAGATTCCCTTAATATCATTTTTCTTAAGAGAAAAACTTCGTTTTCGGAAAAGCGCTATGATTAGTGCTGAAATTATACCTAGAATAAGTCTAATGTAAATTATGCCCAAAGGGGTTAATGAATCGAGCAGACTTTTAGTAGCAACAAATGATGCACCCCAAAAAATTATTGCTACTAGCGGCTTCCAAATATTTTTTAATGTTAATGGCAAAAATTACCCATAAATTATTGATTACAAATATAAGCAAGCGATTTTAATACTTACTAAAATCAATATGA
>CAYXXW010000333.1:0-3489 GCA_964469115.1 uncultured Melioribacteraceae bacterium | reverse complement strand
TCATAATGCAATTCATCTAAATATGGCGCAACAGCATTACCTTCAAGATCTTCGATAGCTACTTTTCCACCAAGACTTGAGTTATCAATAGGGGCATTAAATTGCGCTTTAATCTTAACAGTCGTACTAATTTCTTTTGAATTCTGACCAGGGTAAATATTCACTAATCTTAATCCCGATTTTGTTGTAAAAGTATGAGTAAAAGGTGATGCAATAAAAACGTTCCATTCACTAGTTGCAAAACTGCTAACTGATATTCTATATTCAACACCAGGCTCAAGAAATGCATTAGGAGTAAAGATCATGCGTCTATTGCAAGATTCCCAACTAAATTGACCCTCAAGAGTAGGAGTAATTGAAAATGATTGTTCAACAGAAAGTGTATCCATTTCTACACTAAATTCAATAATTATTTCTGAATCTGATCTTATATCAGTTGTCTCTTTAGGTGAAAAATCATGTACAATAGGTGCTGACAAATCTGGCTCAGATTCTAACTCAAAATCAACAAAAGAAGTTTTATTTGCAGCTACTACGACAGATTTAACGGTATCACTCACATACTTATCAGCCTCAAAAATAAGGTCGTATGTACCAGGAGTTAATTCATCAAATAAGAAAAACCCATTATTAAAAGTGTCTCCTTCATAAACAATCTCATCGGGTAATAATGTTACTTTTATTGAGTTAATTGGTTTTCTATCATCTCCAAGTGAACTTATATAAAAGTATTCTGGTTCATCACAGTTATCTCTCAATATTCCAGCAATTTCTCCATTGCTAAACGGAGTAAGATTATAATAATCAATAAATGCTTTGGCAATTGCCCAAGCTTCATGTTTTAAGTATACGTCATTTTTTAACCGCCATGATTCAGGAATGTAATCATGAAAAGATCCTTCAGAAAGTGTTCCCGGCATTGCAAGATCTCTTAATACACCGAGATTAAATCCTAAAAAGGACATATCTCCGCGGGTGTACTTTGTAGTAGTTCTATGTGCTTGAAATATTGTAGTAGCCATTATATCACACATCTCTTTAGCTTCAGAATATACCGGTGAACCATTTGTTTCTTTATAGAGCATTAAAGTATAATTTGCCGTGCCTTGAAATCCATTGCTGTGAATTGAATGGAAAAAATCAGCATCATAATTATTTGCATCAGCGGAAATTGTTGATAATGGCAAATCATCAGCCGTTCTGTTTTGTGTCCTGGACATTCTAATACTAGCATTTAGTGAAAGAAGAATATCTCTCAAGTATAAACCCTTCGTCAAATTTCCTTCACTTTCCCAAAAATCTGTAGCAATAATATGTCTATCGTTGGAATCATACCCGCCATGGCCTGGATTAATATAAATTCGTGTACCACCAAAATCTTGACTATAAATTAGACTAACACTCATCAACAATAAAACTAGAATTTTCCTTGTCATCATTACACCTTAATTTTCAAATTGTAATTTTGTAATATAAATTTCACCTTCAGTTGTGTTATAAACTAAACGGCTCCCATCATTAGACCATTCTGCGAACATTTCAATCTTATCATCAGTATTCGTTATTTCAAAAGTCTTGTTTGATTCAATAGAATAAACAAAAATATCCGATGAAATATAATTGTAGCCATTATCCTTATCATTCATATAGGAAATATATTTACCGTCCGGAGAGAACTTAGGATAACGTGCATCTTTAATATTTAAAATAATATTACCTTCGAGATCACAGACAAATGTTCCTTGGTTTCCGTATGAGAATAATATTTTCTTTCCATCATTTGAAAAAGATTCCCAAACGTAAACTCCCTCACCAAGTGGATTAAGTACTTTTGATTTATTGTCATCTACTGATATTAAATTGTTGTCTTCTACATAAATCGCTATAGAAGGCTGTGAGGTTTTAGAAAGTAGTTGTTTGCCAATATTTTCTCTTTTTACAACTGAGTTTTCCACAAGAAATAATTCACTATTTATATTTTGTTTTGGCAATTTCAATAGACGTTTATCTTTTTGAATAGTATTTTCAATTCCGGTCTTTAGATCATAAAGGCTTACTGAATGATATTTTTTGCCGCTCTTTAAATTGAAGGTCCGATATGCAATTGTTTCGGAATCCAAAATTAGAGGATTATAGCCGGCTCCATATGATTCTGTAATTATTGATGATTCTCCACTTTCCAATTCATAAGTGTATAGACCATTGTAACTGGCAGAACTGAATACTAATTTTGTATCATCTTTACTGAATTGTGGATAATATGCTTGTTCAACAATATCAATCGGCACTTTTATAGTTTCAGCCACTTTAACTTTTTGTGCTAACAACACATTAGCAATAATAATTAGAAGTATAAATATTTTTGTAAATCTCATTGTGTTAATTTCTCTATGTTAAATGAAAGAATATTTATTATACCTTTATTGGAAGAATAAGCTAATTTGTTATTAATTGGTGACCAATCGGGATTAAATATTTGATTATTAAAATCTGTTGGGATATTAATTTTATTGGCTGAATTCAGAAATCCAAATTTTAAGTTAGATGATAAAATTTTCATGCCGTCATCCTTCTCTTCTGTAAAAACTACTAAATTACTTTTGTAAAGTTTGCTTATTGTTAGAGCAGTTTTATATTGTTTTATAATCTCTCCGTTTAAATTGAGGATTAACATTCCATTATTAGCAGTTAACACAAAAACAACTTCTCTATCTTTAGAATATTCACAGCTGATAAAACGATAATCTTTATTAGGATATATTATTGTGTCCTGGGTTTCGGCAGCTCTAATCAATAAATCATTTTGAACAAAGAAATAAGGAAAATCAAATTTTGTCACAAAACTGTTCTTCATTAAATTAAAGGCCTTTGGTTGTTTGTTTTCCAAAAAGTAAAGTGATTTATGTATCAATATTGGTTGAGAAATTCTTGCTTCCGTATTGTATATCAATTCAGTTTTATCTTTTGAAATTGAGTATTTAAATATTGAATAAACTTGCTCCTTTGATTTTCCTTTAGCTGCTTTGTTTCTAAAATAAATATCATCATTATTATCAGCTAACTGAAATCTAAATCCGCATTGGGGCATTTCAATTACTTTTTTTTGAGTTTTATCAAAAACATTATATACCCAAATCTGTCCATAATTCTGATCTGTAAAAATTAAATACTTTCCATCATTAGTAAATTTGGGACGATGAAATGAGCCGGAAGACTTTTCAGTTACTGCATTTGACCCATCAATGACCACTTTGTAATTACCATTAGTAAAATTATTTGCTTCTTGATCAGAATGTTCTTCCCAATCAGATTCATGAGTTGATTTGTGTTCACCAAAATTTTGATCTGTGGTCACTTTTTCATCTTGATTTTTACTATTACAGCCAATAAGAACAAATAATGCAAAAAAGAATAAATAGTTACTAAATGTTTTCATTTTTATTTTACCACCAACATTTTTTTAGTTTGCATAAAATTATTGTTACCACT
>CAYXXW010000332.1:0-3489 GCA_964469115.1 uncultured Melioribacteraceae bacterium | reverse complement strand
GCCAAAGCAGAACCTTGAGTTAGAACAATAAGACCGCCTAATAAAATTAAAAAGAACACGATTGGCATTAACCACCATTTTTTTCTAACCCTAAGAAATTCCCAAAGCTCAATTACTACTCTTACTTTACTCATAACGGTATAATTTTGTTTATTATTTTAAAAGTATCATTTTATTTGTAATTCTTGTATTACCCGAAGATAATGTATAAAAATAAACACCGCTGCTTATACCTTTACTATTAAATACTTCAGAATAGCTTCCTGCTTCTAGATTTTCATTAACCAAAGTTTCAACTTCCTCACCCTTAGTATTATAAATCTTCAAAGTAACGAAACCACTTTTGGGCAAACTAAATTCAATTTTTGTAGTTGGATTAAACGGATTAGGATAGTTTTGAGATAACCTAATCTCATTGGGAATAGTCTCATTTGTTTTTTCAACATCCGTAGTAATGTAATCCTTTTTTACTACTCGTAAATCATCGAAGTAAACTAAACCACTAATTGTTCCACCATCATATTTAGTTAACTGATAGCTATCAATTCTAAAATAAGAACCGGTTAATGTTTCGTTGGTTGATATCCAAGTGCCTACACTATTAGGGTCATTCAACTGCCATTCAACTAGTTTCCAACCATGCCAATCAATTGTAATCCATTTTGATACTTCATGATCTCCCCAACTGGAGCCATCGTTTTCATCAATGCAAAATCTAAATTGATTATTACTACCATCTCCGAAAACGTAACTTTGCAAGATATAACTTGTATCGAAGTAAATTGTTTGTGGTGTACCGCCTGATAAATATTCTCTTAACAAAAACGCATCAGCATTTTCATCCCATAAATAATTAAGTTTAGCAGCTCTTTTTGGATCCGAAACAGGAACCGCTATTTCTGTCGAGTAGCCAAAGCTCGTGCCTGATTCAAATATTCCGGTTGTAGAGCCACTTGCGCTTGGTTGCCACCATTCACCAGGATTTGAAAAATTTTCAATTGATATTATTTCTTCATATAATAGTTGAGAAGTAGTGAAGCTTAAATTAAATTCTTCAGCTAAAAAATTTCCTAACATATCAGCAATATTTGTTCCGAGAATTAATGTATAATTAGTTGATATATCGAACAAACTATTAGGTTGAATACTAATAATGCTTTTCCCATCTGGCGTCTCTGTGTGAAGATAGCTAAATTCAACAGGATTGGAATCATTGAACAAGCCTATTCCACCATTAATCAATGTTAGAGCATCTAACATTTCATTAAATTCAACAGTAATGATTGAACCGATATCTACATTTAAATCATTATTACCTGGATAAGTAAATGTAACCTGTGGAGGGAAAATATCGAATTCACTTGTGTAAAAATTAAGGCTAAATGAATCACCTGGTATTCCATCACCATTGCCGTCCAATTGAACATCATTTACATCTGTTAAGGTTGAATCTATGATAAGCAAATAAAAAGTGTTGAAAGTTAATTTTTCAGTTTCGATCGATAATGTTCTATTTTCATTGCTCCAATTGAGCGAATTTATTTGAACTTCGGGAATAATAGTAGCAGTAAATGAATCAATATTCATTGATTTAGAAAACTCAATAACCATAACTTGAGAAACGTCAATTTCCTCATTTTCAGTAGGATTAGACGCTATGATAGTCGGAGCAAACGAAGGTATAATATCTGTACTTTCAGAATTTGAAATCGGCGATTCATTCCAGTACCGGTTTAGAGTTGTCGTAAAATATTTATACGAGCCATTAAAATTCTGAACTCCCGAATAATTCTCGTTAATAGTATATTCCATATTACCAAAGTGAATATCTACTATTAAATCATTGTTAACATTTAAGATATCATCTTCTGATCTATAAACGGCAAACCATTGATTTTCTGTTTCAGAAATATCGGGAGAAATTGTGAGCTCGTAGGAAAGAGAATCAATTTTTATTAATGTCAAATTCGGTGCTGAGGGAACATTAACTTGATAGGCATCTCTAACCTTAACTTTAGTATTAAAAAAAGTAGAACCAGCTTCCTCCCAATAATTGTAACCCTTCCAGCTTCCGTAACTAAAAAATTGAAATCCATCCACCCATCCCTTTGTCCTTGTCTTTTCAATTATATCAACATGATTATTCCAAAGATTATTATCAGCAAGTCTGTAAGAAGCTGGACCAATCGAATAAAGTCGTCCTTCGTTAATTCCCTTCTGTATATTGGGTTCCCAATCACTTGAGATATTATTATAAAGGTCATTACCAGTTAACCAATGGTAATGCATAGGTGTTAACTGATCAACATATCCTTCATTAAACCAAAGTGCTGCGTCTTGAAAAACCACATAATAACCATTCCATCCGCCATCACCACCTTCTTTATATTTTCCTAGAGCTGCGGGTGATAACCGCACCCAAGGTTTTGCAGCTTGTACTGAATCGTGTAGAGTCTTTACAAATTCCGTAACTGACCAACGCCGCCATTCTTCCCATGAGCTATAACCATCTGGAATTCCACCACTGTAAGGGTGTTCAATGTCATATATAAATCTATTTGAACTAGTAATACCTGCAGTTTTGTTAATTCTTTCATTTGAGAAATCACCATCTAATTTAGATACCTGATCAATTATAATGGGGGGAGCAATCATATCATCAGTGTCATATTCATTCCACCTCACATAGTCTAGATGTAAACCATCAATATCATAGTTTCTAACAATTTCCAAAGCAACATCAATTGTATAATCTCTTACTGATGCGAGTCCAGGAGAAGCAGCTCTGTAAGCAGTCATTGGATTTCCATCTTGATCCCTACATATCCATTCTGGATGCTCATCTGCTATTGTCCCAGTTTGAGTAGAAGAAACACTGAAAACATTAAACCATGCGTGTAATTCCATTCCTCTTTTATGAGCTTCTTCTACCGCATATTCCAAAGGATCATAACCGGGATGTGAACTACCCGCATAACTTCCCCAAGGTTCAAAAGACGATTCGTAATATGCTGTGCCACCTTGTCTGGCTTGAAATAAAACTGAAGTCATGTTTGCTTTTTGATGATTATCTAAAATTTCCCTTATTCTAGCTTTATTTTGTTCAACAGTGCTGCTGGAATTAATATATTCCCATGTGATAACCCAAGTCGCTCTAAATTCAAGATTTGCAAGTTGAGATTGTGCAACCGAAATAGTAATTATAAAAAAGGTAAAAAAAAGTGTTAATCTTTTCATCAGATGGTTCCTATAGGTTTACTACATTAAATAAAACAATAAATATATATTCACTATTAAATTTAATTATAATTCAAGAAATTTTTATAAGTAAATTTCCTATGTAATTAAAAATAAGTTAAAATAACTTCCTCTTTATACTAAATTCACATAATCAAATAACAATTACACATTCTATGAATATGAAACTAAAATGCCCTGCCCCCATTAAGTGTACCATTGTTATATATAGTTTATGACCTCAAGCGTTAG
>CAYXXW010000331.1:0-3493 GCA_964469115.1 uncultured Melioribacteraceae bacterium | reverse complement strand
ATTAATTTTTCACTGTTATGACCGCTACAAAATGGTCGGATTCAAAATTTATTTTTTATGTGTTACAGTCAGATGATAGGTCCTGTCGCCAAAGCGAGTTATGGCTTTATTTATTCTGTATTAAGGCGATGTAAATATATTTCGCATACGATAATGTTAATGGTAGTAAAAGTAGCAGAAGTAATACATGTCAGGCAGCTACCTGGGTAGCTGTTTACGTGACTAACCATCTAATTAATTCTATGATACTTCGCTTATTTTCAAGCCCATGGAAAGAAGCAATTTTAGGAGGTGCCCTGCTAGCTCAAATTGGGGAGCTTAGTTTCCTTATCAGTTCGTCCGCCTATGCTATGGAAATTATAGATACCTATGCCTATAATTTTACGATTAGCTTAATTTCTCTTACGTTAGTGATTAGTCCCTTTTGGATAACGTTGACCGAAAAACTTATAGCGAATCAGCGGGTGAAGGAAATCAGAATTGCTAAAAAAGAATCTCAGGAAAATAAAGAAAAACTTTAGGTATGTTTGAAACTATACTTAGTACGGGTTTTTCTAAGCCTTTTTTAAATCAGGATGGGTTTCCGCTTCAAAGGAATCAATAAACTCGATGTCTTGAAACCAATAGGATGACGAGACAACATCAAAAATTAGTTCATTGACACTACTCTTTTCAGTTCTCAGCTGCCATATAATGTCTTTGGCATCTTTGAACTCAGTACCAGCAATCTGTTCCTCAAACAATCTTAAAATTAGATTATCCTCTGGCATTGCAGCTACTAGCAGTCTAATAAGGGCCGCTTCGGGGTAATTATCAAAAATAGATAGCCCATTATGTTTACTAGCCTTTATGTTAACCTGAAAATGAACAGCTTCTGGATGCGGGAACTGCCCACTAAAAGCCAGGTACAACAACTGATTTATCTTAAATAATTCTTTATGAATAGCCATGTTGGGGTGCTCCTCCCAACTCTTTTCGGCTAACATATCATTGGAAATACTTAAGATTTGACCTTTTGTCAATCGGTCAGAAAAAACATAATCTAGAATAATTTTGGCGGCTTCCTCTGTATCATACCTGCTAAGGCAAGCTAAGACAGTTTCTTTTAATCCTCTCTGTGAAGTTTCTTGGTCACACCTATATTCCAATAGGCAAAGAAGTTTCTTAAAATCTTTTTGCGACCATGAGTTCGGTAGCTCTTGAACAACATTAAAATTTCGGCATTTTACCGTAAATAAATTATTTCTGCTCATAATATCTCGCGCTGTTTGATTACACAGCTAACAAATTAACTTCCCGACTATTGTTCCTGTTTCGCTATACAGAAGTTTTACATCGTAGATACCGTTACTCCAAAGCATTTCAAATATGACTTGGTTTGGAGTTTTTATGCGATAAATATGTTTTAACCCTTTCCTGCCATATCTAGAGCCAAAACTATCTTGGACCTTTTTTGGAACATCTTTCACGGTTACTGAACATGCCGTTTCAAGCCAAGCACCCTCACTGGTGTATAAACTTGAATACCTTTTCCCTTTTGTCTCAAAATTAACATGCCATTTGAACACATCTATTTGTTTCCAGATTATAACTTTCGCAAGCGGGTATTTTAATTTAAAGGAGAGTTGCACCAATGTATTTGGCATCTTTTTTTTGGCCGTAAACAGTCTATTAAGCAGGGGGAACCAAAAGTAACTTACTTTTTTGCTCAGTATCATAATATGCAGTCTGTAATCATTAAAGGTATCTATAGAACAATCGACATCCCTCGGTTACAGATAGGTAATATATTTCCTTAAGACTTTTGGTACAGCTACTTAGGTAGCATTAGACGAAAATAATTGAGAAAGGTTCAATGAGCAAACAGCTGACTTAATAACCCAACCAATTTATGGGATGAATTTTTCTTCTGCAATATTGAGTAATAATTCTAAGTTTTTGACATTAATTTGTCTGCGACTTATCGATATTGCTCCACAGCGTTTCAATTCTTGAATATGTCTGCTTACCACAGCTCTTGTGGTGCCAATTAAGCCCGCAATTTCATCATTTGGAAGGTTATTGATTAACTCTAATTGGCGGGTTTCCCCATTAATATTTTTAAGTAATAGACCAGCTAATCTTACCAAAGTGCTATGAAGGGTTACATCCGTAGCTACATCCATAAGCTGTTTCATTCTATGGCCAAGGTAGTATAGTATGGACATATGTATTTCTGGATATTCTTTAATCCATTGCCTCATTCGCTCCATAGGTATTTTCAAAACAACCAATTTATCTAATGCCTCCCAGTAGACATCATGTGGCTTGGAGTCTAATAAAGAAAGTACATCAAAGACATCCCCACCAGATAGCACAAAAACAGTATGTTCCCTACCAGTATCTGGATTTGATTTGAAAACCTTAAGCCTTCCCGAAACAATAAAATGGAACGTCGTGGAAACTTCTACACTACTTTTAAAATTTTTAGAAGTCCATTTTTCTAAAGTCATTAAAAGCAAAAGCTTTTGCATAGAACCAGTACTAGAATCCTTAAAAAATGGAGATTTTCTAAGACTAGACATGTATTCTGAAAAATCCTCGCTTTCTAAATTCATTTGAAATTTTGACTGAAATTTTACTAATGATCAAGTTACTATAATTTAATTCAAAAGCATTCAGTTCAATTGATTATCACCTCGTAATGCTATTAAGAAATATTATATCTTTTTTTACTGACTTATGCTACTTGGGTTGCACTCTGGTATTGTTACATGCCTTATATTCCGTGTATAGAAATACACGAATCTAAAATAGCAATACTTAGAATAGGTATATGATTAAACCTTGAATTTTTTGAGTGGTGCTTTTAAGTTTATTAAAAATAGATAAAAATTGTGATTGCAAAAGTTTAGGTCAGCGTTACGGTATGATTACTTTAGTTATAAGCTCTTCGATATAATGATTATCTTCAAAACATATCATGTTGAATAAAATAAAATGAAGTTCGATAAAAAAATCAGCATAAAAGTACCTGTAAGCATGGCGAGATTTGTAAAAAAACGTAAGGAAGATATTGGTCTATCGCCTGATGACATATCCTTTAGGGGAGAACAAAAAATGGATGAAGTCTTGCTGCGCATGATTGGTTACGATGCTGATAACCTAAGGGAAGAAATTATTTCAACAGTTGACACAGTTCTGGATTGTAAAAAAAGGACTACGGTTACTTGGTTCAATATTGACGGTCTTCACGATTCAAAGCTAATCGAAGACATTGCCAAGGGTTTTGATTTTGATAAACTTGTACTTGCTGATGTTATGGATTTACATGCACGGCCTAAAGTGTACGAATTCAACAATTGTATTTATCTGTCTATAAAAATGCTGCAAAAAGAGGAGGAGACCAACACTATTTCTGTTGAAAACCTGAGCATCATCATCACTGAGTCCGTACTATTATCATTTCAGGAAAAAAGAGGAGATGTTTTTGAACCCGTTCGCGAACGTATTA
>CAYXXW010000330.1:0-3502 GCA_964469115.1 uncultured Melioribacteraceae bacterium | reverse complement strand
CTAAAAAGGGTAAAAACGGTGGATTTTTCTTAGCAAGAAAACCAGAAAACATTAAATTGATTGAAATAGTTAAAGCAATAGATGGCGATAAGATATTTAAAAGTTGTGTTTTGGGATTTCCAAACTGCGGAGATGACCATCCTTGTCCTGTCCATAGCAAATGGGGAAAAATTAGAGACGAAGCATTTAAAATGCTTAGCGAAGAAACACTGGAAGAGTTAAAAGAAAAAACTTTAGAAAAAATTTCTAGTTTGTAAGTTTTTGCAACTGCATAATAAATATTTATTAAGCTGGAAAGAACACAATAAAAAAATAGATTTATAATTTAAATTCACTCTAATTTATAAACAGAACTTATATACACCTCAAACTTCCAGTTTCTTCATTCAATAAATCATCTACTTACAATAAAGTCCAACACGCATAGAGAATCAACCGGAAAGAACTTCATCATTTTTTGATTTTTATACTCATAAAAATTCTATTAACTTAACATTATAAGTTAATGAGAAAACTGTTGGAAAAATTTCATTTTAATCTGAATAATCTTTTAGTTGATATTTGGGAAATGCTCAAAGAAGGTGCTGAAGAATCTAAAAGTGATTTTCATATAGGGGCTTTTAGTACGGTAAGAAATGGAAAACCCAAAAATAGAAATGTTGTGCTTAGAAGAGTGATTAGAGAAAAAAATATTCTGGTTTTTCATACAGATAACAGAAGCGGCAAGGTTGATGAAATTAATTCTAATCCAAATATCTCCTGGTTATTTTACTCTCCCCAAAAAAAAGTTCAAATACGTTTAGAAGGCAAAGCCTTTATATATAATACCGGGAAGCTTTTTGAAGAACAATGGAATTCTAGTGCTCTAATGAGTAGGAAATGCTATTTAACAAAATATAGTCCCAGCAGTATTATTGAGCATCCGGAAATACATATTAGTGATTACTTGCAGTTTAAAAATATTTCTGTTACCGAACCCCAAATGGGAAAAGAAAATTTTGCCGTAATTGAAACAAAAATTGATTCGATCGATTGGCTTTACTTAAAATCTTCTGGATATATTAGAGCTAAGTTCAAATTGAATGAGGACAGAATTGAAGGAAAATGGTTGGCTCCATAAACAAAAAATGAAAGGATAAAATGAGATTTAAAGTCGCCGATATGAGAGAATCATATCATACAGATGGTTTGGATGAAAGCTCAATTGAGAATAATCCAATTAAACTTTTCAAAAGCTGGTTTAAGCATGCAGTTAAACAAAATATTCTAGAGCCAAATGCAATGACTCTAGCAACTGCTGATGAAAACGGAAAACCTTCGGCAAGAATTGTACTACTAAAAGATTTTGACGAACGCGGTTTTGTGTTTTTTACGAATTATAAAAGTATTAAAGGCAGACAGCTTGAGCAAAATCCCAATGCGGCATTGGTTTTTTGGTGGGTCTCTTTAGCAAGACAAATAAGAATTGAAGGAAAGGTTAAGAAAGTTTCTGCAGCAGAATCAGATGCTTATTTCAATTCACGTCCCCTTGGAAATCAATTGGGTGCAGTAGTTTCTAATCAAAGCAAAAAAATTCCTAGTTACTCATATTTAGAAAATCAGTTTGAAGAAATATCTAAAAAGTATAAAAATAAAAAAGTAGAACGACCAGATTATTGGGGTGGATATCGCGTTAAGCCAGCTATGATTGAATTTTGGCAAGGCAGAGAAAATCGACTTCATGATAGGTTAGGGTTTACAAAAACTGATTCAAATAAATGGAAGCTAGATCGACTTTCGCCATAAACCTCCCAAGCTCTTTATATTCCCTTTTTCTTCACTAAGCTTCTTTTACCATGTTTAATTATCCACAAAGTTTCTTTTGTAGGATTATCTTTTTCCCATTCATCAATAATTTCATTTGCGAGTTCAGGAGCTTCTTTCATTAAATCATTTAGATTATTGCCTACACTCTTCTGGACGAATTTTTCTTTGTCACTTTTTAGATTCGTTAATATTCTTTTGAATAAGCTAAATTCATCTAAAGCAGCCGTTATTTTTTTTGCCCACGGCAGTTTTATTCTAACTCCTTCGCTGGCTAATCTTCTAACATGAACATTTTTATCTTTACTCCATTTTAACATAATGTGCATTGTTTTTTTAGGATATGCTTCAAGCAAAGTTCTTATTGCGAACTCTCCGGTAAATCTTTTTGTTAGCTCATAGATAAAATTTATTGAAGCATCATAATCTTTCAGCCCATTCCGTTGAACATATCTTCCAACCGGCCAAAGCCACCATCCATAAATAAACATGCCTTCGGTTGTTTGTAACTCCGGACCTAATATTTTTTCAAATAATTCTATGTTTTCTTTATAATTTTCCTTTAAATACTTTTCAAAAGCATCTGCAAATGCATCTTGTCTTGCTGTAAATTCTTTATCATGTAATTCTTTTTTTAGGAATGACTTAAATCCTCTTTTATCAAATGTGTTATCCGCCTGCAAAATTTTAGCTGCAATCAGATCAGCACAATCGAGATCGTAGTAATCTTTGAATTTTTTAGCCATAAATTCTAATCTTTCATTTAGTTTAAAAACATAGGCGCGCCAGGACCAACTGGAATGCCCAGTGCAAACCATACAATAAACAAAATAGACCAAATAATAAAAAATGCAATTGAATAAGGAATCATTGTTGCAATCAGAGTTCCTATTCCGGCCTCCTTATCGTATTTACCAACAAAGGCGATTATCAAAGCAAAGTAACTCATCATTGGTGAGATAATGTTTGTAACACTATCTCCCACTCTATATGCAACCTGTATAACTTCAGGAGAGTAGGTCAACAGCATAAACATCGGGACAAATACCGGCGCCATTACAGCCCACTTTGCGGAAGCGCTTCCAATAAATAAATTTATAAACGCAGAAATAATAATAAATGAAATAAGCAAAGGAATCGGTCCAAGTCCGCTTGACTTTAATAAATTAGCGCCTTCAACTGCTACTATCATCCCGAGATTTGTCCAATTAAAAAAAGCAACAAACTGAGCCGCAAAAAATACAAGCACAATATAAGAACCAAGCGTTTCCATCGATTTATCCATACCCTTAATTATATCGCTGTCTTTTTTAATTGTGCCTGCCCCAATACCATAAGCAATGCCAAGCAAAACTCCCCCAAAGAAAATAAATGAAACAATTCCTTTAAGAAATGGCGATTTTAACACACTATAAGTTTCTTGGTCCCGTAAAAATCCGGTATCGGGAATTATTCCGAATGCAATAATTACCATTAAAACAATTGATGCAATGGATGTATATAAAAGTCCTTTTTTCTCATTGCTTGATAAGGGCTTTATCTCTTCGGGTTCGACATCACCTTTGTACTCACCCAATCTGGGAATAACAATTTTTTCGGTTACCCATGTGCCTACAGCAGAAATAAAAAATGTTGAGACAAACATAAAGTAATAATTTGCTGCAGGATTAACTTCATATGTTGAATCAATTATGTGAGC
>CAYXXW010000329.1:0-3510 GCA_964469115.1 uncultured Melioribacteraceae bacterium | reverse complement strand
ATCCAATTGCTTGAATCGCTGAATTAGAGATTGCAATTCCATCCGCTCCTAAAGCGAGTGCTTTAACAAAATCAGATTCCGTTCTTAGCCCGCCAGTAATAATTAAAGTAACATCGTCAACTTCAGACTTCTCCAAATGTTTTCTTGCTCTGGCTAATGCGGGAATAGTAGGGACAGAAATATTATCCTTAAATATATTAGGAGCTGCACCGGTTCCTCCGCCTCTCCCATCTAAGATTATATAGTCGGCACTAGCCTCTAAAGCAAAATCAATATCATTTTCAATATGCTGAGCAGAAAGCTTAAACCCAATTGGAATGCCGCCGGATACTTCCCTTACTTCATCAGCTAATGATTTAAAGTCTTTTGGTGTGTTTAGATCTAAAAAAGTAGATGGACTTATTGCAGCCTTTCCTTCTTCTAATCCACGCACTTCAGCAATTTTACCTTTAACCTTATTGCCTGGCAAATGACCACCAGTTCCAGTTTTTGCGCCTTGCCCCCCCTTAAAGTGAAACGCTTGAACATTTCTTGTCTTTTCAATGTCCCAGCCAAATTTTGCAGAAGCAAGCTCATAAAAATATCTCGAGTTATTCTGTTGTTCTTCAGGCAACATTCCACCCTCACCGGAACAAATTCCTGTACCCGCAAGTTCAGCACCTTTAGCCAAAGCAACTTTTGCTTCTTCGCTTAATGCTCCAAAGCTCATATCACTAACAAAAATTGGTATTTTAAGTTTGAGAGGTTTTTTACTTTTTGGTCCGATTATTAGTTCAGTAGAAACTTCCGAATCATCCAGAAGTGGCTTTTTAGCCAATTGAGCAGTTAGAATTTGTATATCGCTCCACCTTGGTAATTCATTTATTGGAACACCCATTGCAGAACTAACACCATGTTTGCCAATCCCTTTTATTCCATTCTTTGCTAATTTTTGAATATACTTATTAAACGGTTCTTCAGCTGCGCCTTGTGTATCATCATACAATCCTAAATAAGCATCACGCTTATAAGTCTGAGGATTATCTTTTTCCCAATTTCTGAGTTCATCTTCATCAATAAATACAGCATCTTTAGCCTTATCAATCCATGCAGAAAATTTCTTTAACTGTTCTTCATTATTATATTCACTAATTCCGGTATCATAACGGTAATCCCAATAGTGAACTCCACAAATAAGATTATCGCCATCGACGTGGCCATCTGACAATAATGCACCTCTATGCAAACATCTTCCGTAAAGTACTGATACCTCTTCACCATATTTAATAACTACTAAGTCAATATTAGCAGCAAGTGCATAAGTTGGTTTTCTATCCTCAAGTTTACTTAATGAGAGTAATTTTATTTTTTTCACAATTCAATTCCTAAACTATTTGAGGATTTTCATAAATTAAAGAAGTTACCATACCTTCTTATTTTAAAGGATGATTAGTCTACTTTTATTCCATACTTATGATAAGAATTTACTTACTTATTTTTACTTATTCCATTTAAGATGGAGAATAATTGAATCTTATTGTGCATTTTTCCAAACTTTTAATAAAATTGGGCCATTTTCAAATTAGATTTATCCAATTAATTTCAGATAACAAACTTAAGATGTCAAGATTTTGACATTTTAAAATTTTGTCTTAAAGTGTACTGCATTTATTTTCACTATACTTTCATCATAAAATATTTTCCTTGGAAAACTAATATTCAATTTATTATATACACCTATTGGAATTCCTATATCTGCCAAGTAAAGTTCCCCACTATTCTCAGGTAGTAAGCCCGATTTAGGCAAAGCAAGTGTTATTGTTACATTCGGTTTAATATATGTTTTCATTTTATACCCGGATGTCGCATCAACACCACTTGGGACATCAAGCGAAATAATAAAAGCTGATTGATTATTAGCCCATTTAATCAATTCAAGAGCTTTCCCTCTTGGTTCTCCATTTAAGCTATATCCAATGATTGCATCAATTATTATATCAGCATTAAGATTTTTTAATTTTGATAAGTTTACTATTTCTGCATTAGTTTGCTTTAAGATCTTCAACTGATATTTTGAAACATCGCTTAATTTTTTCTGATTCGTTAACGCAACAAATACTGTATAACCTCTATTTGATAAATGCCTAGCAGCACAAATACCACCACCGCCATTTCCTCCAGTTCCAGAAAGGACAATAATATTCTTTTCATTAGGATTTTTGTTTAATTCTCGTATTGTCAATTCAGCTAAATTCCTTCCAGCATTTTCCATCATCTGAAAAAGATTTGGACCAGTCTTTTCTATTGCTAATTTATCTATTAGCCTCATTTCATTTGCTGAAATTGATGTTATCTCGATGTTATTATCAGAATAAAACTTTGAAATCATCTTTAAACCTTTTAAAAGTAAAAACAATAGTTAGTTTTAACAGATCTTAATTAAATTAATAATCATCAAATGTTTTAATACATTTTTGGGTTGTCTCTCAGTTACTCTTCACATTCTCTATCCGAATATCCATAATCCTGATTGTGGTTCAGTTAAATATTTACATATAATTTTTACTAATTATCGAGGCTGCTGTATATACGACAGCCTCAATCAAAAGATAAATTTTCATTATATCCGTTTTAATTCAATTATACAGTAACACTGACCGCAATTGTTTCAGGTTTATATATTTTTCCCAAAACTGCGCCAAATATTAAATGTCCAACTAAACTAGCCATAGCAACCATTAAAGAACCGGAAAATAATCCATCTAAATAATTTCCTTGATTCATTAAGTTCATCATTGGCATAACCATTACTTGAGAGATTAACCAAGGAATTAGACCATATATCATACCATTTTTAATATTAGTTTTTTTATTTAGTGAACTTAAGAAAATTAAGCCATAATTGATTGCAAGAATTACTCCAACCATAAAATGAGCTAACCAGCCGACAATAATCGGAGCCCCCATACTGTTGGCTAACATTTTCGGGATATTCATTTCGAAACCCATTAGTGGTGCCATGTAAGTAAATGCAGTCATTGCTACAGTCGCTGCAAGACCAGCAATTATAGCAGATTTAATAGAGAATTGTGTTTTCATTTTGTACTCCTTATTTGATAGATTAAATACTCAACGAAAATTAAATCATACTCCGGAACTTTACTGTCAAAATTCTTACAGATTGCATTATTATTGAAAATGAACTAAAATTCATAGAGGTATATTAATCAATTATTGTAGGTTGGAGTGCGGGTACCTATAACTTTTATTAACTAAGTTAAACAAAATTGATTTTTACTGGCTACCGAGGTATAAACTAAAAACCAAGTTTAGGGAATTTATAGGAACTGTTAGAAATGCAGAAAATAAAAAAGCTCAATTTTAATCTAAAATCGAGCTTTCCTTGTGGAGCTATGCGGGTTCGAACCGCAGACCTCTTGACTGCCAGTAAAACGACTTCTTTCGTTTTTAGCCTATAAACAAACCTTTAATACTAACTGTTAAGTCAAATGTTAAGTCAAAAAAAAGAAC
>CAYXXW010000328.1:0-3511 GCA_964469115.1 uncultured Melioribacteraceae bacterium | reverse complement strand
CATATTTTCATATTTTCATATTTTCATATTTTCATATTTTCATATTTTCATATTTCAATCTTATTAAGATTAGCATTGCAAAATGGAGGTATTATGAAAAGGACTTTATATTTTTCAGCTTTAATTTTACTTATCGTATCAACCCATATATTTTCACAATCTAAATCTACCCTGCCAGAGGGATGGTTTAGAGCAGGAAACAATAGCTCAGAATTTAAAGTTGGTACTGATAACGATGTGCATCAAAATGGTGAAAGCAGCGTTTTTATTGAATCACTAAATCCGGGACAAAAAGAATTTGAAACAGTAATGCAAACCATTGATGCAAAAAATTATCTTGGGAAAAGACTAAAATTAACGGGCTTTATTAAAAGTGTAAATGTTCATGGTACATGCTCTATTTGGATGAGAATTGATGGCGCAAATAAAGAGAATCTTGGTTTTGATAATTTGTACGGAAGAAATGTTTCAGGGACTAAAAATTGGAATGAGTTTAGTATTGTTCTAGATATTCCTACAAATAGTATTACCATAAATTATGGAGTTATGCTTAGCGGTAAAGGTAAAGCCTGGTTTGATAATCTTTCCATTTCGGAAGTAGATAATACTGTTGAAGTTACTAATTTGAATAAAGAACCAATTTTACCTACGGCACCAAATAATTTAGATTTTGAAAAGTGATTTTTTAAGGATAAAGATTATGTCAACCGGCAGAAATTATTTTATAATCTTATTTTCGATAATACTTTTTCTTGTAGCAACAACACCATGCCTTCTTGCCAAATATATTTTAGCTCCAACTGGTAGTTTAAAAATTATTGGTCCGGTTGTGGGATTTTTTCTTGCTTTTGGAATTTATTATAAATGGAAACATATTGAGAAGATTTTTTATTTCGTCTTTGGTTTAACTATTATAGGTGACTTTTTTATTTTAACTAAATCTACTGAGGAATTATTATTATTCATTTTATTTCTTACACTGTTTCATATTGGGCTTTTGCTAATATTTATCTTTTCACAAAAAATAAAAGAGCATTTACATTTGAAAATAAAATTTTGAGAAAATAAATTTTTATTTAAAAGAAATTTACAAAGAAGCCAATGCCAAATTTTTGTATTCTCTGGTAATAATATTCACTAAATGGATTTGCACCCATACAGTAAGAAAGATAGACCACTAAACCTTAACCATCCCAATCCCCTAATTTTACACCACTCATTATTTTAGTAATTAGCTGATATTCATGCGTTCCAACCAAATTAATCTGAGAAGCAACGAAAAAATTAGTTGTTGCTCCAAATGTTTCATCTAAAACTTGATCAAATGCAGTTTCAAAACCAAAATAACTCCACGGAATATGATGTATTATCTTGAGAAAACAAATTTGATGATGAAATAGAAAGGAAAATTATAAATATTATTAATTTCATTATTTTTGCTTTGTTAACGATGATAAACTATCAGTAAAATACATTCTAATTTTTTCGAAAATAATTTATCTTTGTCTGTAAATGTTTGGATTGCATATTATAATTTGAGAAGTTATATATGAATAGCGAAAATTAAGTTATTTTATTACTTTACCAAATAATAATTACATAAGATTTAACTTGATAAAAATTCTGTAATCCTTTATTTTACAACAACTAAAATAAGGTCTAATTGTGAAAAGAATCCTTCTCTCATTTGTAATTTTAAGCTCATCATTGGTCTTTTTTTCCTGCTCAAGTTTTAATTCAGTCTCTAAGGAAGAAAGATTTAAAGAAGATAGTTTAGCTACTGTAGTAAAAACCGAAGATTTGATAAATCAATTGCTGGAAACCTCTCGACAAAAATACGTTGACGCATTGACTCAACAAGCATTAGGTAATTCTTCGCAAGCATTATTTTCTTTCGATTCAGCATTATCAGTTATTACAGAGCTTAGTTACTACCCTAACATTGATGAAAATGAAGCATTTGTGGAGTTGGAAAAATCTGTAATTGATGATTATCATTTTTATATAAATAGTTTCACAGAATTACCGGAAAACTCACCAGCATATGCCTTTGAAGAGTGGATGAATAATAATATGACTGAACTGCAAATCCCTGAGATTGGCGATGTTGAGATCGATGATCAAAGCACTATTGTTATTGGAGATTTTCCACTTGAAATAAACAGTTATGTTGAAAGATACATAGAATACTTTTCCGGAAAAGGAAGACGCCATATGGAATATTGGCTTGAGCGTACCGGTTATTATTTCCCGATGATGGCAAGGATTTTCAAGGAGGAAGAAGTTCCTACACAATTAATATTTTTAAGTCTGATGGAAAGCGGATTAAAACCTCATGCAAAATCATGGGCAAGAGCAGTGGGAATTTGGCAGTTTATGAAAGGTACAGGAAGATTATATGACTTAAAAGTTGATTTCTATGTTGATGAAAGAAGAGACCCTGAAAAATCCTCACGTGCTGCTGCAAAGCATCTTAGGGATCTTTACTATTCATTAAATGATTGGTATTTGGCAATTGCTTCATACAATAGCGGTGAGGGAAGAGTAAGAAGGGCTATAAGAAGAAGTAGCTCAAATTCTTTCTGGGATATCAGAGGATTTTTACCAAGAGAAACTCGCAACTACGTTCCGCAATATATTGCTGTAACATTAATTGCAAGCCAGCCTGAAAAATACGGTTTTTCAAATGTTATGTATGAGACACCTATTGATTATCAAAAGTATGTTATTAACGAAGCAATTGACTTGTCGGTACTTGCTAAATGTGCAGGAGTAAGCCTGGATGAAATGAAAAGACTAAATCCCGAATTAATTCAACATCATACTCCACCAAATTATCCCGGAGGTTACGAGCTAAGAGTTCCGTCAAAAACTTATGATGCCTTTGTAGCAAATGTTGAAGCAATACCGCAAGATGCTAAGCTTCAGTATATTATTCACAAAGTTAGAAGTGGTGAAACTCTTTCCGGTATAGCATATAAATATGGAGTTAGTATAAGTCAGCTTGCAAAGTTTAACAAAATTTCTACTAAATCAAGAATCTATCCAAATGTTCCGCTTAAAATTCCGGTATCAAAATATATAACTAATGATTTTGAATTAAATACAGATATTGCCGCCGCTGTTGAAGAAAATACAAATAATGGTGTTGCTCCATATAAAATGGTAGTTAACAACGAAGGTGATGATAAATTTATTGAACTTTACGAAAAAAAATTGGGCGAGACTAACACAATAATTGTCCCGGAAAATAAAGAATTAGTTACATATTCAGTTAAAAGCGGTGACAACTTAATTGATCTATCAGATTTATTCCAAGTAAGAGTTTCGGATATTAGAAATTGGAATAATCTTCCATATACAACAACTATTCATGTTGGGCAATCGTTGAATTTTTATGTTCCTAAAGAGAAAGTAGAAACATTTGCTAAAATAGATAGTTATAGCAAAGCTGACAAATTAAAAACTCTATATGCAACATCAGGTAAAGAATGGCTTGAACATACAATCA
>CAYXXW010000327.1:0-3535 GCA_964469115.1 uncultured Melioribacteraceae bacterium | reverse complement strand
ATGGGTTAAGAGGTAGTCACTAATTAACTTTATCGAATCATGTCCATCCGAAACAATAAGTGCGTTTAATTTTTTATTTTTTTCATAAGCTGTTATTTCTTGTTTCTGTAAGCTTGTTTTGGATTTAACAATATTTGGAATTTTAATTTTAAATATAGAGCCTTTGTCTAAACTACTTTGAATATATATATCGCCATTTAACAATTCGGTATATCTTTTGCAGATTGCCAGCCCCAAACCGGAACCGCTAAACTTCCTATTAAGATTACCATCAACTTGTCTGAATTCTTCAAAAATAATTTTCTGGTCTTCTTCAGATATCCCCGGGCCAGAATCTTCTACAGTAATTTCAAGATCACTATCTTGTACTTTTAATTCAAGCTTTACAAAACCCTCTGAAGTAAATTTAATAGCATTACCAATAAGGTTGTATATAATTTGTTCAATTTTTTTAATATCAGTTTTTATTTCATAATTGTAATCGAGGGGCATCTCAATTTTAAAATCAATATTGGATTCGATAAATAATGGATAGATAAAGGAATAAACTTCGTCCATTAATTCATTTATATAAATATTTGATTCCTTCAATTCCGTATTACCCGATTCAAGCTTTGAATATTCTAATATATTTTCAATAAGTGTTAAAAGTTTTTTCCCATTTCTAAGGACAACATTCAATCGTTCTCTTGTTTGTGCAGGTGTAGTTTCATCTTTGAGAATCAATTCGGTCAATCCAAGAATAGAATTTTGAGGGGTCCTTAATTCGTGAGACATATTAGCTAAAAATTGAGATTTTACTTTTTCCGATTCAACTGCCTTAGCTGTTTGTATTTCTAATTCTGCACTTCCCTTTTTTAACTTATCGTGAAGCTTTACTAGTTCTTCATTTTTCTCAGTAATTTCTAAATTTTGTTTTTGGTAAGCTAAATTCAGTTTTTGCAACTCATCAACCATCTTCTTCAATTCAGTTAGCGCTTTGCCGTTAGCTAAGCCTATTGCAAGCTGTCCTTTTATTTTATCTAAGTAATCCTTTATGTTAATTTTTGGTTTGTTCACTGAGGCTAGCTCCATCACAGCTAACAGATTATTATTATAAAATATTGGGAGAATATATAAATGGTTAATTTTAAATTCCGTTAAACCAGTTTTTACAACCGGATTATTTTCAGTAAAGTTCAGTTCAATTATCTTCCGCTGCTTTTTCGCTTTATTATAAAATCCGGATTCAACAAAAAGTTCTTGTTTTCTATCTACTAATCCTACAACTGCAAATGGAGTATATTCGCCATCATTGTGTAGATAAAAAGCTCCGACATCTGCACCGGTTGAAGAAATTATTTTTTGAAGTGCTGCATGACCAATTTCTTCGAGCGAAGGGTTCTGATTAATGATTGAAATAAATTCTGCATATTCTTTCTCTTCCAAGTCCCGTTTTTCCAGTTCATCAAGCATTTTATTGAATGCGTTGCCAAGTGTTCCAATTTCATCTTTGGAAATAATTTTTACTCTTTTGGTACTATCTCCGGAGGTAATCTCATTAACCCCTTCTGAAATAAAATCTAATTGTTTTCTAAACTTAGTAGTGAATAAAAACAAAAAGATAATGGTTAAAAGTATACCCGAAACAACAATTACCAATGTTACCAAACTCATTGTAGCAGAAAAATTAGCAGCTTCACCGGAAATGTTAAAAATAATAAAGTCAATTTGTTTATTAGAAATATCAGAAATTCTTGGCGAAAAGTGAGTAGCGGTTAATTCAACATCACCCAAATCTTTATGAATTATTTCAAAATTATTTTTGCTCTTGAATTCTCTAGCGGTAGTACTAAGACTGGGAAGATAATAATTGTATTGATCAGAGTTTGTAAATTTTGATATTACATCACTTTCTACAAGTGCAACATCAGCACGAATCTGCTCTGAAAAGTCCTTAAGGATTTCCGAGTTAATTTGTATTCCATAATATACATCTCGAGTTCCATCGTAATCGTGTCTTACTATTAAATTTGAATTATATTCTAGAAATTCATCAAGTTTAGAAACATCCGCATAAATATGAACATCTTCTTTTATTTGCAAACTGGATTTAATAATCGAGGAATCTATTTTAATTTCGAATAAAAAATCTAAACCTCTAGAATTTAATGACCCGGTTTTACCATCATGCTGATAGGCATCATCAACTTTTTGTATTAATTGTTGGAAAGCAAAAATAAAATCATTTGCAGAATTTACAATAACTTTTGACTGTTGATCGTGGATTAATTGCTGGGCAAGTTTGTTATAAATAAATGCAGAGGAAACCGAAACGAGTGTTATTATAGTTAAGGCAAGAACAAATAGCTTGGCATTTATTTTCATTTTTATATTGCTTAGAAATTAGCATTAAGTATATAAATCAAATAGGTTGCCAATTATATTAAATGACAACCTATTAATAATAAAACTAGATTCTGAAATTATTTATTTTCAATTCCTTTCGTTTCTTCATTTCTGAATGGAGTGATTTTGTATTTTTTCAAATTTTCCTGATCCTCAAGGATTTGTTTATTAATCTCATTTTCTTTCTTTTGTGCCACACGTTCTTTTAATGTTGGAACTAGTTCAGCTTGCAATAAAATTATAACTTCCTTTTTAGAAATTTGTTTTCTATCATATCCGGTTAAATATTTAATTCCAAAAAACCACCATGGTAAGTCCTTAAGGAATGGAATACCCTGACGTATATTTATTTCTTCATTGACGAATAATCCGCCAATAACCTTTTCCTCACCGGAAATCATCATTAAATCTGTAACAACCAATGTCTTTTTAATTTCTGTTGTAATTTCGCCGGGAATAGCAGAACTTCTTTCCGCACTAACTTTTAATAATATGTAATCTTGATTATCTTCATTGTAAATAAAAGGAGTCACCTCAATTATAGTACCAGTAGAATAGAATACATCAATTACATTACCGGCAAAGTCTCTTTGCTTAATAGATATATCCGATCCTATTTGAATTCTTCCTTTCATTTTATCGCGTACCGTAACCTTTGGTCTAGCAATAACTTCACCTAGATTTTCAGATTCAAAAAATTTAAATACGCCTTCCACCGTTCCGGTCCAATTACCGGAGGTAAATTCGCTTAGTCCATTAGCAAGAAACTCAGGAGGATTTTGCTGATCTTGTTGACTCGCACTTGATTCTTCGTCTTTCCCTTCTGTAAAAGAACGGAAATTACTTCCAAGAGTAACACCGGAACTTGACATTAACCATTCCCAGTTTATTCCTCGTTCTCTTAATTCAGAAACATCTGCTTCAAAGAAAACAGCTGAAATTTTTACTTCTCTGGAATCCAAAGATGCATAGGTATCTTCGGTTAAGCCTTTTGCTTCAGTAATTTTTTTCCTGACAACTATAATATTCTCTCTTTCTTCAAATTCGAGATTATTGTATTGAACAATAACTACAAGAGCTTTCATGTAAGGAAGTTTATTAATTTCTACTCCAATTGGAGAAGTTAAACCGGCAGTACTAACTATCC
>CAYXXW010000326.1:0-3557 GCA_964469115.1 uncultured Melioribacteraceae bacterium | reverse complement strand
ATATTCCTCCGTGTTAAGTACCTTGCCGGATTATACGGATACGGAGATAAGGGTGCCTGCAAGTCGGGATAATTAGGATCATTCCATGATGAAGGAGTTGGATCATCCGTTTCATAAGCCTTCCCGGTTACGGGATTTATAATTGCAGAGTTATTGTAATCTAATAGATTGTTAATCTCTGCAAACACCGACAGATTCAATCCAGCAAACTTAAAGTACTTTTCGATGTTCATATCAATCCAGAACCAATTCTTACCAACTTCTTTCCAAATATTATCTCTATCATAAGCATACTCGGGTCTTCCGTCAGTATCAAAATTATTTGTAAAAATAAACGGAGTATATCTTTTCCCTGATTGATAGAAAATCCTGCAATAAATATTTATATCATCAAGTATACCATGTCCAAAATCGAAAAGAGGTTTATCCTTTTCTATATAAAAATTAAAACTGCTGTTTAGTGTTAACGGTCTATCCCATGACATGTACTGTTCTTTAATCGATTCATCAAGATCGCCGCGCTGAATTAAAACTCCCTCCTCGGCAGATGAACTTTTTCCGTTAATTATTGCATAAGAAAGAGAAATCATTCCGTTGAACCAATTTCCAATTCTCTTTTTATACTCTAACTCAACTCCACGAGATTTAGCGTAATCTAAATTTGCATATGTTGTGAAAGACTCAGTAGTAAAGCGAGCAGAAGTTATTTTGGCAGTTCTCGTTCGTATATAGTCAAATATGTCCTTGTAGTATGCAGTTATAGTTAACACATCATTGGTTGAAAATTGATTTTTAATTCCAAGTTCATAAGCAACAGTAGTCTCTGCATCTAAATTTGGATTGCCAAAACTTTGAAATGATGATTGAGCATTAGTAGGACTAAGCTTAGCATAAACATATTTGGGATTTGGCCATTTACTAAAATGCCCATAAGAGAAAAACAATACTTGATTATCAGTGACAGGATGAGAAATTCCTAATCGCGGGCTAAGTCTTGCTTTAAATCTATTACCGTTGAGCCACTTAAACGTCTCGTCCTTATATTGTTTTCTAACCTCATCGGGAATTGTAACAACATCCAGATTATCAACTGCATCATCAACATATTTACCAGGGAACCAGTAATCTAATCTTAATCCAAAATTAAGAATCATTCCACTGAAGTTGATATTATCCTGTGCATAAAATGAGCCTTTTGCCGGATGAACCTTATAGATATTGTTGTTCAATCCCAATTCACCAATCCAAGGCTTATAAATATCAATCACCTGCATTTCTTGAAAGATAAAATTGAATCCTGCTTTAAATTTATTTTTTTCATCAAAGAAACTTGTAATATCACCTTTAAAAGAAAACTCATCAATATAATGATCACGCCAAGTATATGGATTACCAACATCCCAAAAACCATCACCGGGAATTACACCGATAGTATCAGTATCCACATTGTAATATTCAATTGGAAATGTAACTATATCTTTTGGCTCGGCATACTCATACCAATATTTTCCGTTTGCATCAGCTCTTAGGTTAGAGAAAAACTTATTGAGTTTAACAGTGTAGAATGTACTTGAATTTAAGGTATGGGTCCATGTAACAGAATTATAGGTATTGGTATGAGTAAATACATTAGCTTCGTTAAGGTTGTTCTGAAAATTGTACTGATAACCCGGACTAGGCTCAACATACTCTAAATTTGATTGCAGAGATTGTGAATTTTGATTTATGCTAACCGATTGATTTAATGAATACGATAATTTCATTGTAGGTGTGACTGCATAAGTAAGTTTACCGAGCCAAAACCAACTATTTTCAGCTCTTGGGGCAAATCTTGTCCCATGAAAAGTAGAAGAATAAAGTTGATCTGCGGTAGTTTTGTAATAACCTTGAGTTATTCCATCACTAACTCCCATATAAAAACTAGCAAAGAATGATATTTTTCCCGGAATTTCTATACCTAAAGAAGGAAGCAAATAATTTGTAATTGGTTCAGGCCCGCTTAAATTTGCTTCTGAAACATCTAAATTAAAAACATGGGGAGATGACTTATCACCTAAATTATCTCTCTTATAAGATAATGAGCCTGAATAGCGCTGACCGCCTTCACGCGTCTTAACATTTATGATTCCTGATGTTGCTTGTCCGTATTCAGCATTAAATCCGCCCGTAATTACTTCAACTTCCTCAATAGCATTTGCACTTAATTGAAGTCCAAATCCGGTTCCAGCTAAAGGATCTTGAACGGAAACACCATCAAGTAAAAATGCACTTTCATATGCTCTGCCACCTCTTATATGAATTGCATTATCTGATTGAATTACACCCGCCTGCTGAGATACTAAATCCTTCACATTTTCTATTACTGCAACCTCAATATCTTCTCGACTAATAGATTTAACACTTTGCGTTTCTTCTGCATCAACAAGGGGTTTTTTACCAACAACAATTACATCTTGATCCATGGTCAGAACAGTCTCTTCCATGTCAATATTTAAAAGTGTGGATTTATTTTCTTGAACTTCAATTCCTGTAAATAATATTTGCTTAAATCCAATTAGTGTTGCTTTAACTGTGTAAACACCTGAAGTAATTTTCTCAATAGAATAATTTCCGTCAAAATCGGAAGCAGCACCATAGTATGTTCCCTCAATAATAATGTTAACACCGGGAAGTGGTTCTCTTGTATTTGCATCCAGTACTTCGCCTTTAATATTTCCGGTATTTTGGGCATAAAATACAGATTGAACTAATAAAAGAAAGATAAATATCCTTTTCATAAATTCAATCCAAATTGATTAACGAATATTTGCTCTATCAGATTTGAAACATTGCCATTAGCATCACATTGGTGAAGCGGTAAACCAATGAAAAATAAATTTTTGGTTTTATTTAACAAAGCAATCTTTCCATTAATTTGTGAACTTGTTAAATCATAAACCGGTTGAGCAGTAATCTCACTTACTTTAAATGTTCGCACAAAACCAATTGTTGATTGTGTTTCTAAGGTTGGGAAATCTGCAAATTCATTTCCAGCAATGACGTTAGCTCCCGAGAATAAAAATGAGAGGGGTTTTTCTGTATCAAAACTTTCTATCGGTAAAAATGATTGAATAACTTGAGTAGAAAATTCAAAGTTGGCAGATGAATCCTGAAGGGTCATTGAAAATGCAATTTTTCCACCACTTTGGATATAGTTTTGAGTAACTAAGTTTGTTAACTCTAAACTTGGATTAGAACCTGAATACCAATAAACATAATTAAACAATTTGAGTGTATTTTGAAAAGTAATATTTTGATATGGTAACTCAGTATTTTCAATATCCAATTCATCAAATTTATTATTAGCAAATAAATTAAATTTTTCTCTGTAAAAATCTCTAGCTGCTTTTCCACCAATATAATCATCAATGATAAGCAAATCCCCTTTTGGTTTGGTGACATACCAAGTTCTGCTGGTGTCTGGTAGAGGTATAAATTTTGAACTTGCTCCGCTATTATCAATACCGCGAATATAAATTCTGTTGAAATCGTTGAGTTTAAGATTTTTTAATTTTTCG
>CAYXXW010000325.1:0-3564 GCA_964469115.1 uncultured Melioribacteraceae bacterium | reverse complement strand
TAAGAACAGTAATTGAAAGAGGAATTGAGTTGTTAACTGAGTAGAATAGCTATATATAGAGAAACAGAATCAAGAAAAACAAACCCGTCACATACAATATCTGCTCAAAGTGTTTAATTATGTTATCCTGCATTTTTCTAATCATTATCTGGCATGCCTCCAACCAAATTTTTTATTAAAGAAATACTAAGAACGTTAGAAAAATCAATAAATAAAAGGCGTACAGAATCTTATCTTCATATTTTAAGTACTTATTTTGTTCAACTAATTTCATTGATTTCTTCTACACAACTTTATTTCCGACAGCCGCATTATAAGAAATTTGTTTTGAATAATAATTGATTTAAATCACAATTATACTTTAGCAGCGTAAAATTTCAATTCCCTTCCCTTTTGGTTTAATGTTCTATTTCTCTATCTTAACAGCTTATTTTTAAAACTTAATTCAGAGAGAAAATGGTAGATTATTCAGCAATTAATATTGAAAAACTAATAATTCATAAAGTAGGCAATAAGCATAAGAAGATTGAAAATCGGATATCCAATAACCTTTGCAGACTGGATGATGAAGTCTCAACAAATCTTATAAATTACTTTTTTACTCCTTTTTCTAAACAGATTGAAGTAAACAAACTTCACCATCACTCCGATCTGAAACTGAACGATCTTTATAATTATTCTGCTAAAATTTTCAATCAGCCAAATGAGTTTAAGGATATTTCTAAAAACATTTTAACACATCTTTATGAACAGTCGGAGCATCCACACATTAAAACTGGTGAAGTGTTAATTGCATATTTTAACGATATTATTTTTGATGATGAACTAACAACTGCAATCGGCATCTTTAAAATTGAACGGAGACAAAACTACTTTAATTTTACAGAAACAAATCAGTCGCTGGGAATAAGCGTAAGCGAAGGTGTAAGCTCAAAAAAAATAGATAAAGGATGCTTGATAATTAACATCAAGAAGAATGATGGCTATAGAGTTTTAAGTGTAGATAATAATAATTACGATACTGAATATTGGAAAAATAAATTTCTCAAAGTGCAATATGTGAAAGATTTTTATTACCACACTTCCAATTATGTTGATTTTGTAAAGTCATTTTCTGAGGATATTCTACAGCAGAGCAAAGGCAAGGATGAACAAATTGCGTTTCTCAATAAATCAATGAATTACCTATCGGATAAAGAAAATTTAGATATAAATGAATTTGCAAATGAGATGTTTCATGAACCAAAAATGAGAGAGGAATTCTTAGGTTACAAAAGTAAGTATGAAAAAGAGAAAGAGACTGAAGTTCAAGATTCATTTGAGATTTCTCAAAATTCTGTTAAATCTAAAAAGCGGTTAATAAAAAGTTTAATAAAGCTAGATACCAATATTCAAATTAAACTTGATAGCGGTGATCCCGAGTATAATCAACAATTTATTGAAAAAGGATTTGATGAAGTCCGAGGAATGAGATTTTATAAGGTTTATTACAATAATGAGACTGAGTAAAATAAATTATTATTTATAACGAATGGGGATTCTGGAAATATTGCGAGCTTATTTGGATCCCTTATTTTATTATTAAACTTCATTTAATTTGTTTAATATCTCCACCATCGCCAAAGTATCCAGCTTACAATACTCCAGTAAATTATTCCTTGTTTCCAATATTTTAATCATATCTGTTTCTTCCATAAGCCTTTCATAGGAAACAGAAGCAGAGCCCCCATCATTAATGTCTAATCCTTCATAACTTAATTCAGGCACCAATGCAGGCAATACTTTTTTAATGGAATAAGAACCCTGCATCTCCGGTGAGTAATACCATTTTTTCTGAAATGGAATCATTATGTCAACTACCCTTTCAATGCGTTCATCAATTTCATTTTTATACTCCGGGTAATCTTTAGCAATTCCATTAAGTATCATTTTCTCAAATGATTTATTGTACACAATTATTTGTCCCAGCAAGCTTGTGTCTTCAAGCAATCGTTCAATAAAAGGGATTCGGGGTTCTGGTCCGGCTTCTGCTAAAAACTCTTTATGTTCTAATTTACTCTCTTTACTCTTTTGGTAATGCAGACTATACTGAAATGATATTTGCTGATAAGGTTTGGAATTAACAAACAGAGGAACTGCCGGCTGGAAACTTTCAAAATCCATAAAGTACAATGGGTATTCAATTTCAGATAGGAATTCCTCTATTGCGGCTTTATCTATTATTGTTTCTCCGGTTTTGTAACTGTATATCTGCAGCTGCTGACTTGCAGGCATTGTAAACTCTTCAGGTATATCATCTATACCAATTATTCCGGAATCGTAAAGGTCAAACTTCTTTGTCATATGCATTCTGCTAATATCAAATACAGAATTCTCCGGAATATGTCTCCAGCAATGACCGATAAAACTGCATTGGTATGGATTATAGCACTGTAATCCAATATCAATATTGGGGATTTCATTTTGTGCAACCACACCCTTAAGTCTTTCTACTTCTTCATCAACCCAATCCATATTCTCAACAGCATTAGGAAGAATTGATTCTATTATAAATAGCTGATTCAGATCAAGATCACCCGATCTCACATATTCATTATTTATATAGATAATTGAAATATCCTCAATCTCCAAGCCGGCATTGCTCATTACATAATACTGAACAGAAATATCATTTATATTTGTCTCCGAAATTGAGGTAGAACTTTTGACCTCAAAGATTTTCCACTTGCTCCCATTTCTAACTAGAATATCTGCATAAACAAGAACTTCGTTATACATCAATGCGGCTTCATAAATTACTTCGGTACCATCCTCAATAAGTTCTCTAGTATATTCTAATGCTTTTGCATAAGCTCTTGGAGATGATGGGCTTGCATCAACACCATTTGGGAAAAGCGACTGAGCCAATTCCCCTACTCTATGTCCACGATCAAAAATGGATTGCTGCATTTCGGAAATTTTGTCTTGCCAGTTGTAATGATGTTTATATAGATAGAGAGCTTTAACGCATTGTAAGCCCTTTAAGAAGGTCGATTTTGAAAGGATAGCTTTAGATGACATATTTTGGTTACTTCCTAAAATAAGTTAAGTTGTAATCCCCTCCCTAAAATTGTTATATTCTCTGATAATATTAACAAATTTCATGCTAAATATAGTATTTTTTTTGTTATTTTAAATTTATCCTTAATCATATTTCATGGAGTTAAAGATGACCTATCAAAATCTTCGCGGAAAATTTCCGGATATGATTTACGACATCAAACAATATCCAATTCCAGCTCCCTTCTGTATAAATAAGAAAAAGGTTAAAGCTATTGTATTGGGTTGCGATCCAAGCAACCACTCTGAAAATAATAAAGTTGTAAAATTGTGCACTGTATTTGGCATAGGTACCGGAGATCACAGATACTTTAGAGATATCCTTAATAATCTGAAGGAAGTCGGTTTAAATTTTGAGAATATTTATATTCAGAATGTTATTCCTTATTATATGGAGAAAGAAACTTCTGAAAATAAATTGTGGAATGATATTGCCGGATTAGTAATTCCCGATTTAATAAAAGA
>CAYXXW010000324.1:0-3586 GCA_964469115.1 uncultured Melioribacteraceae bacterium | reverse complement strand
ATGAATATGGATTATTTTGAATATCCGACCGGATTGAAAATGACTAATTCTAAATTTGCTGAACTATTTGACGCTCCTGCAAGAAAACCGGAATCAAATTTAACTCAAAGAGAAATGGATTTAGCACGTTCTGTGCAAGAAGTTACAGAAGAAATAGTTTTACGAATGGCTAAAAATATTAAAAAGGAAACCGGTGAAAAATATCTTTGTCTTGCTGGTGGAGTGGCATTGAACTGTGTAGCTAATGGGAAATTATTGCGGGAAAATATTTTTGATGATATTTGGATTCAACCTGCAGCAGGTGATGCCGGTGGCGCTTTGGGTGCTGCTTATATTGCATACCATCATTATAAGAATAGTCCGATAATAAAGCCGGTCGGTCAAAATAAAATGCAAGGATCTTATCTTGGACCTTCATATTCTGATTCGGAAATTGAAAAGTTTTTGTTTGAGCATAATCTACCCTTCGAAAAACATTCAGAAGAAAACTTGCTGGATTTAGTTAGTGATTTATTAATGAATGAAAATGTTATAGGATGGTTTCAAGGCAGAATGGAATTTGGACCAAGAGCGCTTGGAAACCGCTCTATTATTGGTGATGCTCGATCTTCGTTAATGCAGAAGAAAATGAATTTAAAGATTAAGTATCGTGAAAGTTTTCGTCCATTTGCTCCGTCAGTACTGGCTGAAGAAATAAGTAATTGGTTTGAGATTGACAGGGAAAGTCCATACATGCTTTTAGTTGCAGATGTAAAAAAAGAAAAACAAAAAGGGATGAGCGAGAGTGAGAAAAAACTATTTGGGATTGATAAACTAAATTTAGTCCGATCCGAAATTCCGGCAGTTACACATATTGATTATTCAGCAAGAATTCAGTCCGTGAACAAAAATGATAATCCTAAATATCATTCACTTATTAATAAATTCTTTCAAAAAACCGGCTGCCCGGTAATTGTTAACACCTCATTTAATGTTAGGGGTGAACCAATTGTGGAATCGCCACTTGATGCATATAAATGCTTTATGAGAACAGAGATGGATTTTTTAGTTTTAGGTAATTTTATTTTGGAAAAGAATAAGCAGCCAAAGTTTAATGATAGTATTAATTGGAGAGAAAAATATGAGCTGGATTAGTGATGTGAATTATGAAGCCAGTAAATTGGAATATTCTAAGAAGATCTTGAGAAAATTTGGAATTACGGTTGGAGCAGTATTTGGTTTGTTAGGAGTTTGGTTTATGTATGCAAACATCCTTTATCCTGTTCAAGTTTTATTTATTGTTCTTGGCATTTTTCTTATCTTTTTTGGAGTTTTATTCCCTAAATTTTTAAAGAGTATTTATCGTTACTGGATGACTGCAGCTTTTGTTTTAGGATGGTTTGTTTCCAGAATTCTTTTAACAATTTTATTTTTTGTGGTTTTAACACCTATAGCTTTAATAGCAAAATTGTTTAAAAAAGAATTTCTTAATTTAAATTATAAACAAAATCAGAAATCATATTGGATTCAAAAAACTACTTCAAAAATTAATTATGAGAAAATGTATTGAATTAAAGTTATTTACAATCGATTCTTAATAAATGAATTGAAATACTAAAATCACTTAATTCTCTGTTTGTATTAAAATGAGTCAATATTTTTTTTTGAGACCAATAACTTTTAAAACTCGCCCAAAATGGCAAATAATATGATGATAATCACAAATCATATTGATTCATATCAAAAATTGCCTAATAATTTGGGCATAAACTTTGCTGCAATATAAATATCAAAAATTTGTGCGATAATAATACCATTTATAAAAATCTAATTATTTCATATATTTGTTAATTAAACCTAATACTGTTTGAAAATGAATAATGTCCCAAAATATAAATTATACTTTGCAGTTTTTGATTTGTTTGTGTTATCTTCTGCATTCCTTCTATCTGCATATTTTGTTAGATATGATAAAAATTTGGATTTATTGAATTTTATTAAAATCTCCTATCCGATTTTAATATTATTTTTAATTGCGGCTGCTTTTTTTATTTTCATTTTTCAAATAAATAGCTTATACAAAATTAATGTAATCTTTAATCGTGCAGCGCACTTAACTGCTGTAATTAAGTCGCTATATTACGGCACTCTAAATATTGTTGTAATCTCCCACCTTGTAAAATCTTCTGAAGTCTTGGATTCTAGACTAATAATTTTCATGTTTGTTGTAATGGTAATTCCCATTCTTTATCTTCTTAGAGTTGAAGTTGGCAGAAGAATACTTCTTCAATACAAACAGCAATTTAATACTAATGTGTTAATAATTGGAGATGGAACTACTGGAAAATTATTGGCTACAAAACTTTTATTCGAAAATCCAGAAGGTATAAATATTCTTGGCTTTGTCGTAAAAGATGAGATTAAAGAAAAGAAGTTAAATGGTATTGAGGTTTTAGGAACAATAGATAATATTGAAGAAATTCATCGCCAATTTCAAGTTGATGAAATCATAATTGCAATTGATGATATAAAATATGAAAAATTATTAGAAATCTTAGATATTTGCAACTCTCTTAATGTTACCGTAAAACTCACTTCTGAGTTGTTCGATATAGTAACCAAGAAGGTCTCAACAGAAAAATATGCCGGCATTCCGGTGCTTAACGTGTCCCCACACTATAGCAATGTTCTTTCATTCAGACTTAAAAGACTCGTGGATATTTTTCTTTCATCTATAGGATTAATATTACTTTCTCCATTATTTATTATAGTAGCTATTTTGGTCAAATTATCATCTAGTGGCCCCATCTTTTATAAACAACTCCGAGTCGGTAAAAATGGTAAAGTATTTAATTTTTATAAATTTAGATCTATGACCGCTGATGAAAGTGGAGAAGAATCAAGAAGAGAACAAATGATCGACTTTATAAGGAGTAATAATAGTTCTGGACCTGATACCAAAATTGTAAACGCCAATAGAATTACTTGGATTGGAAAAATAATTAGAAGATTGTCAATTGATGAATTACCTCAATTACTAAATGTAATTAGAGGGGAAATGAGTCTTGTAGGCCCAAGACCTAGTTTACCGTATGAGTTTGATAATTTTGATACTTGGCAAAAAAGAAGAGTTAGTGTATTGCCTGGCTGTACTGGAGTCTGGCAAGTTTGGGGAAGAAGCTCTGTTTCCTTTAGAGATTCAGTTGTTCTTGACCTTTATTATGTAAATAATATGTCACCGTGGTTAGATATACAGCTTATTCTAAAAACTATTCCTGTTATGTTATTTTCCAAAGGAGGCAAATAAAAGCTTTTATTTTGCTTCTATTCAAACTTTTTGTATTATATTTTTTTATTTTTTTTCGATATTAACTTTATAAATTTGTTAATATCTACTTTTGACCCAATATGAGGAAGATATTTATCATGAAAAAAATAATTGCATTAGCTTTATTATTTTTAGCGTCACATAGTTTGTTTGCACAAAGTAATGATATTCAACTTGGATCCCAATATACAGGTTTATATCAGCGTCAGGGCGGATTATTTGATTATTCTGATCCAGAAACAATAAATATGCGTGTATCAGTTTGGGGCTTTGTTAAAT
>CAYXXW010000323.1:0-3606 GCA_964469115.1 uncultured Melioribacteraceae bacterium | reverse complement strand
TAACTGATGAAAATACTCCAATCCAGCCTGAAGGTAATACAGAACGACTAGAAGAACTGGACAAAGTCTTCATTGAAATTAAACATAAAAACGCTTCCGGAGTTTTTGGCGATTATAACTTTCAAAGTAATATTGGTGAATTTGGTAAAGTTGATAGAAAGCTGCAAGGTGTTCTTGGAAAAGTAAATATTGATAATTATGGGGGGAGTGTTGCATTTGCTTCCTCAAGAGGTAAATTCAATTCAATGCAGTTAAGTGGAATTGATGGTGTTCAAGGTCCATATAGAATGAGCGGTGCTAATAATGAGAACGATATAATTATTATTGCAGGAAGTGAGAAAGTTTTCCTTGATGGTAGACAATTGAAAAGAGGTGAAAACAACGACTATACTATTGAATACTCAAATGGGGAGCTTACTTTTACACCAAAAATAATAATAACCTCATTAAGTAGAATAATTGTCGACTTTGAGTATACCAATAGGCAATATGAAAGAAACGTAATTGGAGCAAATACTTTTGCAAACTTCTTTGATAATAAACTAAAAATAAAACTCAATGCATATCAAGAGGGCGATAACCGCAATAGCCCGATAGATCTTGCTCTATCCGACATTGACAAAAATATTTTGTCACAAAGTGGTGATGACCGGTTTGCCGCTTCAATATCCGGTGCAATTGAAATTGATTCAGATACTCTTGGGATTTATTCAGTTAGAGATACGACTATTAGTGGAGAGAAAATTAAAATATATATTTATAATCCAGGTTCAAGTGACGCAAGATTTAATGTTTCATTTAGCTTTGTTGGTGTAAATAATGGTGATTATGTTCGAGAAAGTATAGGCAAGTTTAAATTTGTTGGATTAGGTCAAGGTGCTTATTTGCCTATCAGATTGTTACCATTACCGGAGAAAAACCAGCTTGGTAATATTGTTATTGACTATTCACCGATAGATAAGATTGATATTAAACTTGAGTTGGCGGCTAGCAGTTATGATAGAAATACATTTTCCGATTTGGATGATAATGATAATAACGGATTTGCAAGATCTTTTTCATTTAACATTAAGCCTGTTGAACTAAATATTTCAGAATCAAACTATGGAAAAGTTTCAGCATCATATAAGGATAGGTATAAAGATGAAAAATTTAAAACAATTGATAGAATTGGTGAAGTAGAATTTGACAGAAATTACAATACTACCGGCTCACTCAATAAGGAAGAGACATTGCGAGAATTCAAACTAAATTATTTACCTACTGACAATATTAGCCTTGCCGGACAATATGGCTTTTTGAAACGTGGTTCAAATTTTAATTCTGAGCGAATTCTCACAAAAATAAATGTTAATAATTTTAGTAATATTAATCTTCAGTATGATTATGATTTTGTATCAACTGAAGCAAATATTCAGAATAGCAATTGGCTCAGGCAAAACGGAACCATCTCATATAACATTTGGAAATTACAGCCAGGTTTTGAATTCCGATCTGAAAATAAAGAAGAAAATTTATCTAATATTGATTCATTATTAGTGACCAGCCTTCAATACTTTGAATATTCACCATTTCTATTAGTTACATTAACAAAAGGATTTAACTTTACTGCAAAATATTCTTTCACAGAAGAAAAGGTGCCGGATAATGGATTATTTCTTGATGAATCAAAAACCTATGCTCACACCTATTCATTAAATTATAGGGCCATAAAAGAATTTTCTTCAACAATTGATTTCTCTTTTAGAAAGAAAAAATACTCAGAATTATTTACTAAAAAGGGATTTGGAGATAATGAATCAGTACAGATTAGATCTCAGAATCAAATTAGATTATTGGAGAGGATGATTGATGGGAGCATATATTACCAAACTTCATCAGAGAGATCAGCTAAGCTAGAGAGGGTTTTTGTTAGAGTCCCGCAAGGAACAGGAAGCTATTCTTATATTGGTGACCTCAATAAGAATGGAGTTGCAGAAGAAAACGAATTTGTCCCAGATCCTTATGAAGGTGATTTTATACAAACTACTGTGCCTACGGATGAATTATTCCCTGTAATTGATCTAAAATTTAATACTAGATGGAAAGTTGAGTTCTCAAACTATTTTAAAAGCAGTAATTTCTTAGATAAAGCCCTAGGCAGTTTGACTACCGAGACTGTTTATAGAATTGAAGAAAACAGCAGAGTTACCGAATCTGAAAAGATTTATCTGATGAACTTTAAA
Organism: uncultured Melioribacteraceae bacterium; assembly: GCA_964469115.1. Taxonomy (GTDB): domain Bacteria; phylum Bacteroidota; class Ignavibacteria; order Ignavibacteriales; family Melioribacteraceae. The sequence continues at coordinate 1,381 of CAYXXW010000323.1, read as the reverse complement.
TATTTCCTTAGCGATTCAACAACAATACGAGGATTTAATTATTTTCAACAGGATTTGCACATATTTAAAAATGAGAGAGATCTTTCATTCAGATTTAGATTTACAGAACGCAATAGTTTGAATCAATTCAGTGCCGGACTGGAAAAATCATTTCAAAAAGAGAGAAGTGTAAAAATTAAATTTAGAATGGTAGACGAAATAAATAATGAAACTGAATACATTAATGAAATTGAAAATGTATCAGCCCCTATAAATACAAGTCGATCTCGGAATACTGTTTCCAATAAAATAATTAGTGATTTTTCATATCGACCGTTCAATAATTTCGAGTTAGGGTTTTTGTTCTCTGTCGGCAGACTTCAAGATAATTTCCCAACCAATCCCACAGTAATTGATGAAAATAAATTAAGTCTCAGATTTACTTTTTCATTACTAAGTAAGGGTCGTTTAAGAATGGAAATTGAACGGACAGAATTGCTGACCAACACAAATGAAAATATCATTCCCTTTGAAATTACGAGTGGTAATTTAATTGGTAAAAATTATATTTGGAGAGCTAACTTTGATTATAGAATTTCATCTAATTTACAAACTAATGTAAATTACAGCGGTCGATTACAAGGGAAGGGAAGAGTCATTAATACATTCACAGCAGAAGCTAGAGCCTATTTTTAACAAGGGAGATAAAAATTGAATATTTCAACTAATCTAATTGAAATTCATATTGTAAGAATTATAAATGGTAAAATTGAATACTTATTACTGCAAAGGTCAGAAGATAAACTATACCCAAATATTTGGCAGATGGTAACTGGCAAACCTAATAAAAATGAACTGGCATATGAGACCGCAATCAGAGAGATTAAAGAAGAGACCAATCTTTCTACTAAGAAAATTTTTATTGTTCCAAATGTTAATTCTTTTTATAACTCTTTTGATGATTCTGTAAATTTTGTGCCGGTATTCTTATCAATTGTTAAAAATGATGAAGAAGTTAAAATTTCACCAGAACATCAGGATTATAAGTGGTTAAGAAGAAAGGAAGCGAAAAAGTTGCTTGCTTGGCCAGGTCAAGCTGAATCCGTAGATATAATTCACGACTACCTAACAAATAAGAAAGAAAATCTTAATTTTATTGAAATTATCTTGAACAGCAATTGAATTCGAATTTCAATATGAAACTAATACTTATAATTTTGATATTAAGTTCATTCAATGCTATTAACGCACAATATCTGAATAATACAAATTTCTCTGAGTCATCAAATAAGAGTGAAAATACATCTAAACCGCATCTCGCCTACAGTTCAGCTGGAATTGCTATTGCTTCCAGTTTATTTTTTTTATTGGATGATACAATAAGAGATGAAATATTGTGCTC
>CAYXXW010000322.1:0-3615 GCA_964469115.1 uncultured Melioribacteraceae bacterium | reverse complement strand
GTTTCCCGGCAATCCAATCATTCTGTAACTTGATGACTGATTCGGGTCATTAAATGTAAATGTGTTACTAACCTGTATTGAAGAAGGGTATCCAAGAATAATTTGGTAGGTATTATAATAGCCATTATTTTCATCAGTTTCTTCCACAGAATTATTGACATCAATACTAGCCATTAAAAAGTAGCCACTCGAATTGATATTAGGGACTGTGAATGTTTCACTCATTAATATTGTATCACCAGGTGCCAATGAAGGGAACGATATTGGATTTCCTACTGATATGTCATTAACATCAGTTTTATTATCTGTTGATAAATATAGTTGAGTGATATGCGGATTTGCTGGACTACTCCCAATATTTTGTGCTGTCAGATTTACCTGAACAGAACTTCCTATTTCCCAAGTGAAAGTTGAAATAAAAATCTTTGTTAGAACCAGATTAATATCACTTGTACCAGTTGTATTTGTTGTAAATGTAACATCACTACCGTTGGTTGTTCCTCCACTATTTGTTGCAACAATTCGATAGTGATAGGGAGTATTGGAAAGTAGTCCAGTGATATTTTCACTAACATTTACATTTGTCGTTCCAGTTAGACTGGATGAACCGGCCTTCGTATTACCATAACTAGTTGATGTCCCATATTCAAAAATATATGTAGTGTTTAATCCATTTGGATTAATTGTTCCATTTAGAGTTGCAGTTGTTGTACCTATACTTGTCGCACCATTTGTCGTAGCTAGAGGTGGTGGATTGACTTGAGAGGTAGTTGTAAATGTAACATCATTTCCGTTTGTAATACCCGCACTACTGGTTGCAACAATTCTATAGTGATATGTAGTATTGGAATTTAAGCCACTTATATTTTCATCGACATTTATATTAGCGGGTACTGTGTAACTAACTGATCCAGAAATTGTATTGCCATAACTAGTTGAAGTGCCGTATTCAAAATAATATGTAGTATTTGTTCCATTCGGATTAATTGTACCATTAAGAGTGGCTGTTGTTGGCCCTATATTTGTTGCAGCATTTGTTGTAGCCAAAGGCGGCGTATTGCCCTCAGATGCTGTCATAAATGTAACATCACCCCCAAAACTATCTCCGGCATCATTTGCAGCACTTAACTCAAAATGGTATAGTGTATTAGGAGTTAAGCCTGAAATATTAGCATTAACGGGTTGTGGATCAGATCCAGTAAGGTCAGTAATCCAATAATCAAGATTGTCGTAGTCGGTTGAAGTACCATAAGAAAAGACATAGCCAGTAGCAAGACCATTTGGGTTTACAGTACCATTGAGTACAGCTGAAGTTGTTGTAATACTTGTAGCACTGCCCGTAGTTGCAGTTGGTGGTATTGAAGATGAACCAATATCATATCCGAACAGCAGATCAGGATAACCTTGTAGAATTCCTCCAAGAATTATTTTTCCCTCAATCAACTGATCAGATATAAATAACCCACCTGCAATGGAACTATCCTGAGCTACTCCCACATCCGACATCACATCATGCTGCACACCAGTTGGGAGTCCTGATGATGGATCAATCTGAACTATATATTGTGGATTACCCCTTCCATCTCCATGACCCCAGAGCCACAAAAATGGTCCATCACTACTGAAATAATCGTAAGCACCACCGTATATTGATGTTATACCTAAATTAGAATAATCCAAAGATCTTAATATATTTCCATCTCTATCAATTAGTGTAGGATTCTCCTCCCAATTACCAATCCAGAATCCGCCTTTACCACCATTGGCACTTGGGTCATAGGAAACATATCTTATATTGAAGGGAGCAATAATATCACCTAAATAGCCTGAAGCTTTTGCTATGATTTTTATAGTATCTGAATTATTAGCAGTATATATGTAAATTTCTCCATCATAAGTCATTCCCCTGACATTATTAACCCAATTTCTTTCAAGTGGTCCTTCATGAGTTATTGATGAGCCACTAATAGACCAAATGTCAAATCTGTTAGAATTCCATACGGTAGTCCATATTTCATCAAAATATTCTTCATAGACAACTCCTGCATACCCGTTCACACCGGAAATAGTAGATATTTCATGATTAAATGTAATATCCCAATCTTGATTAATTGAATTTTGAGAATATACTTTATTTACATTTTTTCTAGGTTCTAAATGCTCATCATTTGAGTATTTTTGACCAATAATATTTGAAATTTGGAAGAAGAAAAAAAATGCAATGAATTTGATTAGAGAAATTTTCATAGATGCCTCTTTTACACATTAATCTTTTTTAATGAAAATAAACTGTCCACCTTCATCATTAGTGTCTCTAACTACCTGAAGCTGTGGAGTTTGATCACTGTTATTAACTACCGCCATCCTAAAATCATTAAATAACTGACTAGCATCCAAATATTTACGATCATTTTGCTCTAAAGATTTCAAAAGGTAGTAAGTAAATATAGAGTGATTCTCTTTTCCGGCATCTGATACTTGCTCTAAAGAACCTGAAGTTAAAGCAAGCCTGGATGATTTCTTATGGACTTCCTTATAATATTTAGTCATATCATTTGGATCAAATTCGATACTTTCTGTTCTACTGCCTCTAAAAATATCCCCTGCAAAACATGCATCAGAGATTAACAATGTGTGCTTTGAGCGAATTCCACTAATATAGGTTTTTATATCACTATTTGATATATAATCTGCTGTCGAATTTGATTGAGCATCTACAGGAACCCAATAACCTTTATTTAATTCTCTCTTGAATTGTCCATGTCCCGCATAGAATATCAGAATGTTGTCATCTCCTGAAGAATTATTAATGAGCCACTCAAACTTTTTAATTATATTTTTTCGTGTAGCTTCATGATCAATAAGTGTATGTATTTCATCAAAATGGTAGTTTTTTTCCAGGACTTCTTTTAGCCCGTAAGCATCATTAACTGCATTTTGCAAATTATGCCAATAACCATTGTAAGAATTGATTCCAATAAGCAAGGCAATATATTTACCAGTTTTTATTACCTCTTCCAATTTACGTTCAACATAGAAAGTATCAATCGTCACATTGTATTTATTATCTGTTGCTTTAACAATAATTGAGTTGTTGCCAATACCTAAAAATAGTTTAGTATTGAATTCCTTATTCGGCTGAATTGATACATCTCGATTATTAACTTTTAAATTTAGAATTCCACTTCTATCGGTTACTATACCTTTAACATTTAATACATCATTTTTTCTAATGATTCTCAAGCCTCTTGAAACTGCAGGTTCCAATATTGTAACTTTTGGTCCTTCATCATCAACGGGAGTAATTATCTTAAATATCTTTTCACTTTTTACTCCCTTTAAATTAGTTGCTATGACTACAATGTTGTTTATCCCATCATTTAAATTTACATTTGCAAAAAATTCATTTTTCCCAAGAAGTGCTGCTCTTTTATTATTTACCTCAATTGTCCTTACCTCAATATCGTCTTCGATTCTTCCTCTGATTGTTATGATTGTCTCATTATGATTTATTTGATTTGATGGAGGTAGAAATGGTTCAATTATGGTAATGGTGGCAATACTTAATGCTGTTTTAATAACATTAAATTTTAATTCAATTCTTTCCCTTTCTTT
>CAYXXW010000321.1:0-3647 GCA_964469115.1 uncultured Melioribacteraceae bacterium | reverse complement strand
AGAAGAAGTTGCGCGTGTTTTAATTGATTCCGTAAAGAATAAAAACCAAACTGAAAATTATGAAATTGTATACAATAAAAATAGCAGTTTATTTGGTGAAGCTTCACGCACCTTAAGAAATGATAAATGGTTAGCTAGTGAAATATTCAATAATGTTGAAATTAAGCAAAAAGACGGACTTGATTTTATTGAAATTATTGTTGAGTCTGCTTCTCCAGATGAAGCGGCTTTAGTTGCAAACAGTTACGCTCAAGTTTATAAAGACTTTAATCTTGCTGATAGTAGAAAACAACTGACTAAAATGAAAGAATTTCTTGCTAGCCAACGCGATGAAAAATTGAATGAACTAATTGTTGCAGAAGATAATCTAAAAGTTTATCAATTACAGGGTGGTGGAGTAGAGTTAGGACAGCAAGCATCAACTTTGATCCAAATCACTTCTCAATTTGAAGCTGAAAAAAATAGAGTTAAAATTGAAATGAGCATGGTAAAGCAAAATCTAACTCAACTTCAAACTGAATTACAGAGGAAAAATGCTTCCGTTTCTGACTACATGGTTGGTCAATCATCAGCACCGGAAATAAGACTTCTTCGTGAAGAATTAGCAAAAGAACAAATTCAGAAAACAAAGGCAATGGCCTCGGATAATAACATCAATAGTTCAGCTTTGATTGATAGGTATAATTCTAAGATTGCAAACTTATCAAATAAGCTAAATGAATTAGTGGAAGAGTATCGGTTAAAGGTTTTAGCAACAAGCCCAGAAGAACTTAAAGCACTTACTGAAAGCTTATTTCAGGCAGAGTTAAAATATGAAACTTTAAAAGCACAGTATAATCAGCTTAACCAAGTTGTTGCATCTTATGATAGACAATTTGATCAATTACCAACACAAACTTTAGAGTTGGCAAGATTAGAAAGAGACAGACAATCGTTAGAAAAGCTTTATACTGTTCTTGAAGCTAAATATCAAGAAGCGCTCATAAATGAGCAATCTACTCCCGGAAATGTTATTATAATGAGTGATGCACGTCCACCTGGAGGTCCAGCAAAACCAAATAGACCTTTACTTGCGATCATGGGTTTAATTCTTGGTTTTGGCGTAGCATTTAGTTTTGTCTTCTTACGCGATTATTTTGATAAAACCGTTAAGACTCCCGAAGATATTGAAAAAGAGTCTACAAATGTTTTAGCTTGGATCCCTAAATTTGAACACAAAATAGACAAATCAAAAAAGTATTCTGAAATATTTGTTGGTGGTAATGCAGATGCTGCAGCTGGCGAATCTTATAGAACACTTAGAACACGAATTCAATTTTCCAAAATTGCTGAAGGTGGGAAAAGTATTTTAATCACCTCCTCCGCACCACAAGAAGGCAAAACTACAGTTGCCAGTAACTTAGCAGCAAGCTTCGCACAAGCAAATAAGAAAACTATTCTACTTGATTGTGATCTTCGTATCCCACGTGTTAATGAAGTGTTTGGCGGACTTAGATCTCCCGGATTTACAAATTATTTATTTAAACAAGTGCCATTAGAAGATATTATTAGAAAAACAGACTTTGAAAACTTAAAATATATTGCTGCCGGAACAATACCCACAAATCCATCTGAAATACTCGGCTCTGATCAAATGAAGGAATTCATTGAAAAGCTTAAAGCTGAATTTGATGTTGTTGTTATTGATTCTCCGCCTGTAATGACTATAACAGATGCAGAGGTTCTTTCACACATAGTAGATATGAGTATTCTTGTAGTGTTTGCAGAAAAAACTGAGGTTGATTGGCTAATCGAGGCAGCTAATCAATTAACATCTCACGGACAGAAATCATTCATTGGAGCAGTACTTAATAATTTTGATTATAACAGTGGATACAGATCATACAATAAATATAATCACAGCAAATATTATTCCCGCGTTGATGAAACTAAACAAAAAGAATGGGTTCAATCTTAAGCGAATTGCAGATTCTATTTCCTATTTTAAAAAGGGACAATTTAATAATCGTCTCTTTTTACTTTTAAAGAGTTGATTTTAGGTTGAAGCAAATATGAGCAGCACATTATTATCAACTTCTTTTAGAGCTTTGTGTTCCGAAGCTTTACAATTAAAAACATATCTCTTACATCAAACTGAATGCAACCGTTAATCCGCTCATTACAATTGCAACCATACTCATAAGTTTAATTAAAATATTCAAACTCGGTCCGGAAGTATCTTTAAACGGATCGCCGACTGTATCACCAATTACGGTTGCTTTATGACTTGCAGAACCTTTGCCGCCAAGGTGACCTTCTTCAACATATTTTTTAGCATTATCCCAAGCACCGCCGGAATTTGCCATAAATACAGCCAAGACAAATCCAGTTCCTAATGCTCCAACTAATAATCCCATTACACCGGCAACGCCAAAAATAATGCCCATTAAAACTGGAATTAGTATTGCAAGAATGGATGGAAGTACCATTTCCACTTGAGCACCTTTTGTAGATATTTCCACACATCTCGCATAATCGGGTTCCGCTGTTCCCTCAAGAATTCCTTTAATTTCTCTAAACTGTCTTCTAACCTCATCTACCATTTTTTGTGCGGCACGGCCTACAGCCTGCATTGTTAATCCACAAAATACAAATGCCATCATTGACCCAATGAAAACTCCAATAAGAACTTTAGGATTCATCAAGTGAACTTCGTAATAATTCATAAAGTCGGTTAAAGATGCTGTTGCAGTATTAACTTTTACACCATTGCCTAAAGTCAATACATCTTGCCCAATTCTTAGTAATCCTATTTTCAATTCTTCGATATAAGAAGCCAATAGAGCCAGAGCAGTTAATGCCGCAGATCCGATAGCGAAACCCTTTCCGGTTGCAGCTGTTGTATTTCCAAGAGAGTCAAGAGCATCGGTTCTTTTTCTTACATAGTCTCCTAGTCCGCTCATCTCCGCATTGCCCCCTGCATTATCTGCAATTGGTCCGTAGGCATCTGTTGCAAGTGTAATGCCCAATGTTGAAAGCATTCCAACTGCAGCTATACCAATTCCGTATAAACCCATACCAATGTTTGCGGTATCAAATTCAGCTGCAAAAAGAAATGAAAAAATAATTCCTAAAACAACAGCAATAACAGGTATGGCAGTTGAAATCATTCCAATTCCTAAACCGGAAATGATTACTGTTGCGGGTCCGGTTTTTGAGCTTTCTGCAATTTGTTGTGTCGGCTTATAGGAATAAGAAGTGTAATATTCAGTAGCTTTGCCAATTATGATTCCCGTTATTAATCCGGTTACTATTGCTGCCCAAATTCCTATAGCATTATCAAGCTCTAGTAAATGAACAATGCCAAATGAGAAAATCACAATTAAAATAGAGCTAATATTTATTCCTCTGGATAATGATTTTAACAATTCCTTCTGATCCGCATCTTCTTTCGTTCTAACAAGGAAGATTCCAATTATTGATAATATAATGCCTACAGCGGCAATTAACATTGGAGCGATTACAGCTTTAAATTGCATACTTGGTGCTGAATAAAAAGCTGATGCACCCAATGCAGCAGTAGCTAAAATTGAACCACAGTATGATTCGTATAAATCTGCTCCCATACCGGCCACATCACCAACGTTATCACCAACGTTGTCTGCGAT
>CAYXXW010000320.1:0-3668 GCA_964469115.1 uncultured Melioribacteraceae bacterium | reverse complement strand
CTACTTTTCCGCAACAACAACCTGAACTATACCAAACGTCATTGAGTGTTTCTGAATATTATTGAAATTTGTTTCGGTTAAATATTTTTCCAAATCAATTTTTTCATCAAACGCGTTCACAGATTCCGGCAGATATGTGTATGCTTCTTTGTCCTTAGAAATTATTCTGCCTAAAATCGGAAGAACTTTATTGAAGTAAAACATATATAGACTTTTAACGAGTTTATTTTTTGGTAATCTAAATTCTAGAATTGTTACCTTCCCATTTGGTTCAAGTACATTGTAGAAAGACTCAAAGCCTTTTTTAATATCGTAAAAATTTCTTACACCGAATGCGACTGTAATATTAGTAAAAGTCTCTTCTTTCAATGGTATAAATTCAGCAACCGATTGAACTAAATATCCTTTGCTCCAATCAACTTTTTCATTAAAGTATCCGAGCATATTTTTACTCAGATCAACTCCAACAATTTTAGATACACCCATTTTTTTTGCTGCAATTGAGAAATCTCCCGTACCGCAAGCAACGTCAAGCAGTTTTGTATTTTTATCTACACCGCTAAGTTTAAGTGCTTTCTTTCTCCAATAGAAGTCAATACCTAAACTCAAGAAATGATTAAGGAAATCATACTTTGGCGAAATTGCATCAAAAATTCTTTTAACTTGAGTTTTCTTATCCATAAATTTCAATTCAGATTAGGGTAACTAAATTCTTCCTTGTTATTTCTTCTCTGCCACCAGTTAAAAATTGGTTTAGCAATTACAATTGTTAAGATCATAAATGCAATACCGCCAATCAGATCAATTACATAATGATAACGTAAATAAACAGTTGAGATGATCAGTAAAGTTCCATCGACTAAGAAAAATATTTTATTCTTTGATTTCAACTTAACTCCCAAATACATTATAATTAAAGTCATTTGGGTGTGACCGCTTGGGAAAACATCACGCTGTACAACGTCAATTGGGTTTACAGTTCCATTGGGAATAGATTCACCTATATTAACAATTTCTCTTAGAACATTTGTAAGAAACAATCCTGGGAGCTCAATATTATTAGCACTAAAGTCATGCAGAGTAAAACGAGGCCCCACAGCAGGAAGTAAAAAATATCCTAAATAAGAGAGGAAAAATCCTAGTACAACTGCAAAAATTATAAAGTTAAATTTATTGTATTCATTCTTTCTTTGGAATTCAATGCCCAAAATTATTGGTAAAAGAAAAAATGTAGCGTAAGCTATTTGTAAAATCTCTGTTAATATAGGATGAGAAAATTGATATAAATAAACAGTTGGATCAGCGCCGAAAATAAATCTATCAATTGAAATCAATAGATTATCATAATCAACGGTTCTTATTGCGCTAAGTAAAACATAAACTTCCTTGAAAGTTAAAAATATTAGTGGAATTACATAATAATAATGTGCAATCATCCAATATTTATTTTTGGATCTATTAGCTTTGCTGCTAATCCAAAAAATGAAAATAAAAAGCAAAAAATTATAACCAATTAATAACAACCATTCATCAATTATTGAGCTATAAACCAATGTTATAATTGTTAATAGGATGTAGAATATTACTACAATCAGATCAATTGGGTTGATATATTTAAAGTAATTTTTCAGAATTGCCATTAGAAGAAATAGACTATTACGATTGTAAGATAAGTAAATAATCCCAAAATATCATTTGAAGTAGTAACAAAAGGACCGGTAGCTATTGCCGGGTCCACATCAAATTTATTAAGGACTAGAGGAATAGAAGCTCCGACTATTGTAGCCATTACTATAATAATCATTAATGAAACTGTTAGTACTAAAGCAAATGCTAAAGATAGTTCATCTCTAGAAAAAATAAGTAAAACCGAAGAGAGCAATATTGAGCTTAACACTATTCCATTGAGTACTGAAACTAGAAATTCTTTCCCAATACTGCTGAAGCTTTCTTGCTTCCAAATGTCACCGGCGCTAATTCCTCTCACCATTACAATCGCCGCTTGTGTCCCTGTACTTCCACCCATAGCCATTACAACTGGGATAAAAAATGTTGCTACAAATATTTCCTGAATATAAGCTTCATAGCCTCTTAATACTAATGCCGCTAAAAGTTCCATCACAAGTGCGACCATAAGCCATGGTAGTCTGATTCTAGATATTTTAAAGATAGAATCACTTATTTCTTCCTCTTCGGTTAAACCTGCAATTTTCTGCATATCCTCGGAGGCTTCTTCCTGGATAACATCCTGAATATCATCGAAAGTAATTCTTCCGAGCATTCTTCTATGTTCATCAACAACGGCAATTGAAACAAGGTCATACCTGTTCATTATGTTTGCAACTTCTTCCTGATCCATTTCAGGTGTAACAAACATTAAATCTTCTTGAATTACAGAGTTTACCTTTTTCTGAAGCGAATTAATTAAGAGGGACTTTAGTGTTACAATTCCCAATAATTCATCATTACCTTTTAACACATAAATATGATAAATATGATCAAATTCCTCGGCATTTTTTCTTACTTCAGCAATTGCATCTTTTATTGTAGCATTACTATCAACATAAACATAATCACCCGTCATTATACCGCCGGCACTATCTTCGGGGTATTTTAATAACTCCTTAACAAATTCAGAATCCTCTCTATCAATATTTCTTAGAACTTGTCGGGCAACCTGTTCAGGCAAATCACTAACAATATCTGTAGCATCGTCTGTATAAAGTTCATCAACAATATCGGTAATAGTTTTTACATCAATTTCTTTTAGTATTTTTTCACGAAGGTTTTCATCAATCTCTGTTACAACTTCACCAGCAGTTTTGGTGTCAAGAATTAAAAAAGCATAACGGGCGCTTTCCAAATCAATATGATTTATTATTTCTGCAATATCGGCGGGATGCAGATCTGCAAAGATATTTAATAAACTTTTCTCGGCACCATTTTTAATTAAAGAGGTGATATTTTCTAAAAGTTCATTATCAATCTGAAGAATAGTTCTAATATTTTTTATTTCGTTTTCTTCAGTCATTTTTGAGTTTGAATATACTTTGTTAAGGTTATAAAATCTTCGATGTCGAGCTCTTCGGCTCTTTTGGTTAATGAAAGTTCTAAGTTAGAAAAATCACAATCTTTAAATATACTATTCCTTAAAGAATTATTTAAGGTTTTTCTTCTATTCCCAAAAGATGCTTTGACAACTTTTATAAATAGGTTTCTTTCAACATTGGGATCTTCTTTTTTCATAAAATCAAAATGAACAATTGCTGCATCAATATTTGGTCTTGGTAAAAACACATTTGGCGAAACTTTTTGAATAATTCTCGGCTGTGCGAAATAGTTAAATATTATTGTTAAAATTCCATATTCCTTTGTTCGCTTAGATGCCACAATTCTTTTGGCAATATCATGAGGTAGAATAAAAACCGCTTCACTTATTAGTTTTTTTTCACTTACTAATTTAAATAAAATGTCTCCAATTAAATTGAAAGGAATATTCCCAATAATTTTGATTGGAAAATCTATATTGAGTGATCGTAATTCCAACTTAATAAAATCAGCCTCAATTAAATTTAACTTTGGGAAACTATTTTTTAACTCAAAGATCACTCGACTATCAATTTCCACAGCAGTAAGATTTTTAAGAGCTCTAAATAATTCCTTTGTTA
>CAYXXW010000319.1:0-3685 GCA_964469115.1 uncultured Melioribacteraceae bacterium | reverse complement strand
TCAAAGGAAAGAATGCCTATCTATATAGAGCAGTTGATTCAAGCGGAAATACAATTGAATTTATGATACCAGAGAAGCGAGATAAAAGAGCTGCCAAGAAATTCTTTAAAAAGGCCTTAAAAGCTGAACACAATCAAAGCCCCAGAGTTATTACAACAGATAGATATCCAGCAACTGAAATGGCAATATTAGAAGAAAGATATTATGGAGACATCAGTTGCAGAACAGAACACCGAATGTGCAAATATTTGACTAATATAATTGAACAAGACCACAGACTTATAAAGAGGAAGATAAATTCAATGCTTGGATTTAAGACATTAGAGTCAACGGAGAAGACAATAGCAGGAATAGAAATTATGCATATGATTAAGAATGAAGAAGTTCAAAATATCCATATTAATCAAAAAATTCACTTTTGTTTATATCTTCTGTTGGCAGATTATCACTAGATTGTTTTATTAACTCGATAGACATTCCCATCACATAATCACCCGATATATAAAAAGTCAGCTTATCATTTGATTTGAAATAGCTGGTGTCGGGGCCGAATAAATATTCTTCGCCATGCCAGTCCGTTCCAAATGCATAGAAAAGCATATAATCTCCTAAGGGAACATCTATTTCAACTTCTTTTCCAGGATGAACAAATAGTGTTATAGTTTTGTTCATAGAATAATAATCCTTCAGTAATATGAAATAATACTCTCCTTCATTTGGGGTTTTAATACTAAAAGGTGCTATAGCCTCATTACCAGAATATATCTTATAGTACCCATTTTGCGGTAATGGCATTAGTAGATTATTATATTGTGTTGGAGTCGGAGTTGGAGTAGGTGTTAGGGCAGGTGTTAGGGTTGATGTTGTTGGAGTGTCGAAGATGCCAGTGAATAGAATCGTACCGTCTGTTGTGTCCCTGATCATGTATTGGAACGGCCTGTCCGCAATGAATTCGAGTGGATTTTTATTATATTTAGCCGTGGGTAAGCCGCCTACTTTTGTTACAGCGGATGCCACTGTTCCTTCTTCATCTACACGAATATAGGTTTTGTGTTTTACCTCGTTGATTAAAAGATTTTCACTTTCGCTGATTCCACTGAGTTCAGAAAGAACGGTGAATGCTTTTTCCATTCCGAGTAATGCCAAAGGCTTGATCAGGGATGTCTCATATTCCGCCTCGAATTTTGGTATTCCAATCTTAACATCATCTTCTTGTGACAGGCCAGCCAGTGCTATCATGTAATCAGAGTAATCAAAGTTGCTCATGAAATCCCTCATAGCCGTTCCTTCTTTAGGCAATATAAAATCCATGACTATTCTTTCGCCTCTATAAGGAAGGCTGATAATTTTGTAATCGCCTTTATCGAAGTAAAGCACATTGGCTTTCTTACTCATCATATCGACTATTCCAATTGTGACATCATCAAGCTTGAAATCAGTTTCATAGGTTATATTCGCATTGAATGGAGCCTTCCAAACTCCTTTAAAATATATAGTATTGATGAGTAATATAACCGTTTCGGGGCTGATGTTGTTATCTATAATCGATTTAATCAATCCATTTGTTCTGTCACTGACCCAGTTATTGATGATATTTTTAGCCTGGTTAGAACTAAAGTCAAGTTCCTTGATGACGGCTGCATAATAATCCGAGTTTACACTCTTGAAGGATTCAAGGACTTTTGAACCTTCCCGTAACCATAATGAATTTGCAAAGGATATACTAATGCCATCGCTTTTCCTGTTGAGCATTTTAACAATATAGGCAAAGCCACTGTTGATATCAGCCATTTCGATTTCATTAAAATGTAATGCTTTTTCCATTTCTTCAAATGTTTTTCCCTTAGCCCCGTTCATTGTCATTGCCAGGGCCGTCGAAATGCTGGTGGGAGAAAGGAATAAATTCTCGGTGTTTTCACTGAAATATATGGCCTTCAATATATCGAATGCAAATTTTGAGTTGGCTTCAACTACGTTGGACCCTATGTTATTGGAGTACATCACCGGTAAAAAACTTGCATCGGAACTATTGTTTCCTGTGGGATAGACTTTTTGGGTTGGTAAAGGACTTGTATCAGATCCATTGTTTCCTAAGCAGCCAACAAGGAAACCGATTAGCAAAGTTAACACAAGAATTACAGTTAATAATTTTTTCATTGATAAAACAACTCTTTCCTTGATTCCAAATTAAAATAAATTTACCATTAACAACATCAAATTGATTTAACATTAGATGAAACATATATTATTAAGGATTATTATGATAAACGATACATCCGTTTTTCTTTATTGATTGGATTACTTCAGGATTATTGTCATATGTATGAGCGTCAATCCACAACTCCTGGAGGTTCACAAGATTCTCCAGGCCGTCAAGATTGATTATATGGTCGAAATAGTTCAGCCTCACAACATGCTAAAATTTAAAAATCTCAGCTCGCTTCGGAGGCATATTTCGCTGGAGTTCTGTGCCTTGGTGAGCTGTGAAGATGGTAGTAATTTTCAACCTTCCTCTATGCATTAAGTTTACTCCTTGCGTATTTATTTTACAAGAAGTAGTTTGAATTCAAAACCTAGTCAGAAAATTCAATAAATGGTGTCGGTCAAAAATGCAACATATCACCAGATAATGTAAATAGGTCATAAATTATTGTTTTCGTGAAATACCAGTAGTATAATGTAAGTGACATATCAAATTATTGCGAATGCAATCAAAGGAGAATGTTCATGCAAAAAAAACCGGTAAAAAACTTAGTGATATGGGGAATATTATGCCTTGCTTTCAGTGTGATTATTTCATTGGTGGTTCAAAACAATGCACCGAAAACGCAGATGGGAGCTGTTCTGCCCGGACTTTTAATGGGACTGCTAGCCTTGGGATTTATTGTATTAGTGATAATAGCTATTGTAAATGCTATTACTAACAAGAAAAATATCAAATAAAACCCAGACTTAATAATTTTTATGACCTTTTTAATTATTTAGTGCCATCCATTATTAAATGCTAATTACATGATAAATAAAGGTGTATTTATGTTACCTCTATAGTCATTTTAGGATAAACAGTTAAATATTAATTAAGAGAGAAGGATCCCAAATGAAGAGTTTACTTACTACCGTATTAATTCTGCTACTTATTTTTTGTTTAGTAGCGTGCACAGGAGTTGAAAATGGAACAAAGACATCACCTAAATCGGAGGATAATATTGTTTTAGAAACAAAATCGGCACCTAAATCGGAGGATAATATTGTTTTGACAAGGCTAGAAAATGTTATATTGGACTCGAAAATGGATAAAGAAATTGGTGTTGTTCTTATAGCTGAAGACGGAAAAACATATGATGTTATTTTTAAAGAACACTTTGACTATAATATGACATTGGCAGGCGGCAGTACAACAATAAATATGTCGAAGTTAACAGTTTCAATAGGTGATGATTTTATTATAGGTTTTAAGAAAGACGATGTAGATATCATTACATTTGAAAAAGGCCGAAGTTATGAGATAGTGTTTGATGGTGATACGATAATTGAAATAAGGGAAAGCAAATAGGTAGTGACGAAGACAAGGTGAATATAAGCACTAAGCTTGGCCTGACCTCCTAAAAAAGGTTTTGTAGCGAAGAGACAGGGATTCGAACCCTGGTCGGGAGTAAACCTGAACACAATTTCCAGTAACGTGAAC
>CAYXXW010000318.1:0-3696 GCA_964469115.1 uncultured Melioribacteraceae bacterium | reverse complement strand
CTTGCTCAGCTCTTTTTCAAGTTTATCAATTTTGAATGATTCCATGGATTCTGATCCGCTAAGCAGCCAGTTAATATCACATCCAAGCTTCAGCAGCTTAACCAGAATTTTAGAGCCCGGTTCTCTCTTACCACTGATATATTGATGCAATTGTTGAGGTGAAATATCCATTGCTTCAGCTAATCTTTTTAGAGTTCCATACTTTCTTTTTGCAAAAAATCTTACTCTGCCGCCAATTCCAATTCTGAGCTTTTCATCAGCAAAGAGATCATAATTAGTTTCACCCATTCCATTAAAAAATTCCAGTTCGCTTTCGTTGTGGTCTAAGATATCTTTTATTGATTTATAGAGATGATCATCAAACTTAGGACTTTCATTTAAGAGGTAAGATAATGTTTGAGGTTTAACACCAAGCTTTTTAGCAAGCCAATTCTGCTTTATACCGTGCGTTTGAATTAAGAATCTTATTTCTTCTTGAGGTGTCAATCTACACCTAATCTTAATGAGTATTAGAATTTTCCTTCAACAAATAAAAATTACTAAATAATTTAGTAATAACAAATAGTTGTTCGACATGTAATATACTTTAATGGACAAAAAAAAGCCGGATACTTAGGGTATCCGGCTAAAGAATTAATAATATTACTGCTTATTTCAGCAATAACATTTTTTTGGTAACAACATTATTATTAGTGGTTAATCTGTAGATATAAGTACCACTAGCAATACTGGAAGCATTGAATACATAATTGTAAGTACCAGCTTTTAGAGATTGATTGCTTACAATAGTTCTGACTTCTCTACCAAGAACATCATAGATTCTTAAGTCTACAACTGATTCAGAAGGTAAACCAAATCTAATGGTAGTTGTTGGGTTGAATGGGTTAGGATAGTTTTGATCAACAAAGAATTGATTTGGAACTGTTGTCTCAACACCAACTATTAAATTAACAAAAGTAACTGAGAAAGTGTCTACTGAAGCAATAATATCTTGTTCAGCACCTTTAGTTTTAACAGTCCATTCAACAGAAACTGAATCAGCACCACTCATTGCAGCAAGAACTGTTTCAGCTGTTAATGTATACATTGTGTCAGATAATGGAGGACTAACTAATGCACCATCAACTGTTGTCCATAAGTAAATTAAATCATCACCATTAACATCAAATGCTTTTTCCCAAGTAATATCCCATGAGTCTGAAGAATCAGCAATAGTAACTCTAGCACCATCCGGAGGACTTAACAATGAAAAATATTTGCTTGGTGGGACTTTTACATTTTGTTGAATATCTGTATAGTATCTTGGTAGAATTTGATATCCACTATTTGGTGGAGTAGCAGTGCTATATTGAGCAGTTACACCAGTTACATTTATTGGATAAACGGGTTCAGGTTGACCTGCAAGGTCTAAGTCCTTATCAATTCTTAATGTAAAATCAAGATTTCCATCCCAAACAGTCATGTTTGAATTATTGCCGGAATCTGGCCAATCACCATCAATTTTATCTAGTCCAACAATTTTAAGTAGCATGCTTTCATACTTTTCAGGATCAGCTAACCAGTCAGCAATTGTTACTACCATTGGATCAGGAATTGTTCCAGCTCCTAATTTTCTGATATCATTTTTATCAGCTACTGTAAGTTGAGTTAGACCGTTAAATTGACTAACCTCACCTGTAATTTGTACTAAATCACCAACGTTTGTAAAAATAGAATCTACACTAGAATAAACATTGATCCCAGCGCTTTCATCTTGAACATTAATGCTTAATGAGAATAGAGAGTTAATTGTCGGTGAAGTTATTACACCTTGAATTGTTACTATTTCACCAGCTCTATCCGGAACAAAGTCACCATCAGTATCAATTCTTACTTCAGCTATTGGTGTTGTTTCCACTTTAAGAATATCAAGAATAATAATAGGGAAGGTAGGATCAGCATCAACATTTCCTCCTCTTGCATAATCTGATGTATAAAGAACTTCCATTTCTGGATCATCATCAAGATTTGCAATGTTAATAACTTCATACTGAGTGAATTTATCGTCATAACCCTGATCAAGAATTTCAGTTGCCCAGTTAGCAGGATCCATTAAGTCACCACCAGTATGCTCAACTCTATATATTTGACCATTTGGAATACTTCCTCTACTACCCGTTACGAAGTCCCAGAAACCGTCATTATCAATATCGCCAAGAGCTCCACCATTTAAACGATCTCCACCATCGGCTGTAAAATCAGCAACCTCAGTTGCAACCCAGGCACCGTTCATCCACTTAAGCATATTAACTTTAGCATCGTACCAGTTACCAACCATAATTTCTTCCATTCCGTCACCATCAAGATCGGCAGCAGAAGCAGTTAAGAAAGCACCGTTAACAATGCCAGGTTGTGAAGGATAAATATTCCATTGACCATCAGAATAATCAACTCTTTGTAAATTACCACTTCCATCAAAAAGGTGAATGGCATTATTAGCAATAGTTAAATCCCATCTTGCTCCGCCGTCTAATTTAACAGTATCAGCATAAGCAACAACTGTAAGAGGTTGAGTATTGGCATCTACGCTTCTTGGAACACCAGAGTAATAAACTTCATCTGAACCATTACTATCAATATCAGCTAAAGTCATTACATCCATTTGGCCAATACCTTCAACTCCAAGAACGCCCTTATCTAATAAACTTATTGTGTAGTTAGCTTCAGAAGTTATATCGCCACCGTTATAAGCAACTCTATAGATCTCATCTGTGCCTCTAAATCCTACTACAATGTCAGCTAAATCATCACCATTAAGATCACCAACTCGTACACTGGTAATTCTATTTGCTGTATTTGCAGAAAAATCAGCTACTTTGAAACCTGCTAATGTGTCAGCATCCTGTACTAAAACCCATACTGATCCTGTACCACCGCTTAAGTAATCACCGGTAACAATTTCCATTGTTCCATCACCATCAAGATCTGTAGTATTAGCAGATACCCAAGACCAACCTGGATATGCTTGATGAGGAGCACTAATAGAGTAGGTTGTACCGTCGTTAGTAATAACTCTAACATCACCACCACTGCCAAACAAATAAATAGTTTGGTCAATTACAGCGATATCACGGTAATCATTTCCAGCATCTGGTGTACCAGCGCCTTCCATTGTCCAAACTTCAGAACCATCACCGGCATCAGGAATATCACTAACACCAATAACACCCCAAACATAATAATTGTGTCTTTCAGCAAAAACAAATTCAGTAGCACCGTCACCATCAACATCAGCTACTAAACCACGGAAAGGTCTCATGCTAGTTGAAGCAGGAACATCCATATTCCAGCCTGCATTTGGTGCATAAGAACCATCACCATTATCTATACCCATCATATCAGAACCATCGCCTGCAGCTTCATAAACAACGATTCTGTCTGGGTCTTCATTGCCAGCACCAAAATTGTTGATTGGGCACCAAATAACTTCGCCTTTACCGTCATTATCCCAATCACCTGCTACTAAAACTGGCCAAGTATTTTGGAAATCAATGCCGGGTATAGGAGTTTCCCATCTCATAACCCAAGCTCCAGCAACAAGCTCAAATTTGTATAGAGTAGGTACTAACTCTCCGTTTGGTCCATCATTCCAGTTATCATTAACTCCGTACATATCCATTAAACCGTCATTATCATAATCCATTCCTGTTACAACAC
>CAYXXW010000317.1:0-3719 GCA_964469115.1 uncultured Melioribacteraceae bacterium | reverse complement strand
CATCTTATATTTTAGATGTTACTCCGGCTGAAGATAATGAAACTATCGTTGCTTCATTCACTGCTGACTTAAGCGGTCTAGCTGGTGGTAGTGCTGTTGTGTTTGCTTCTGGATTTTTAACTCCTTCTGCAAACCAAGATGGTGAAGCTTTTGGCCTCTTTGCTGCTTTAGCTAATGGTACTGTAGTTGAATTTCCAGCAATTATTACAGATATTAGTAATAGTAATTTTAATACTATTCCCGAAACTTTTGTGATGGAACAAAATTATCCAAATCCGTTCAATCCATCTACAAAGATTTCATTTTCTTTACCAAATGCTGAAAACGTTTCATTAAAAATATATAACATACTTGGTAGCGAAATAACTACCTTAGTAAATGAAAACTTGAACGCTGGTTCTTACCAAGTTGAATTTGATGCATCTAATTTAGCTAGTGGTACATATATTTATCAAATTACCGCTGGTAAATTCAATCAAGTTAGGAAAATGAACTTAATTAAATAGAAAATATGAAAAAAGTAACAATTATAGGATCTGGTTTAGGTGGTTTATCCACAGCTTTAAGACTTTCAAAGGATAGTAATTATAAAATTACTATCCTTGAAAAGTATTCAACACCAGGTGGAAGACTAAATACGATGACACAAGATGGATTTAAGTTTGATATGGGTCCGTCTTTTATGAGTATGACTTACGAATTTGACAGGCTGTTTGAAGATGCGGGTATTGAAAATCCACTTACAATGCAGGAACTGGATCCTATTTATCAAGTTTTCTTTGAGAACCAAAAAGATCCTTATAGAATCTTCAAAGATTTAAAAAAGCTAGAAGAGGAGTTCAAAAATGTTGAACCTGATTTAGCTAAAAAACTTGATAAGTATTTGAGTCGTGCTGGAGATTTCTTTCACGATACCGAACTGCAGGTTGTTCAATCTAATTATAAAGGAATGCTTGACTATTTTCTAAAAATGTCAAAAGTTCCCTTCAAGCATATACCATATTTGTTTAGAACAATGTGGCAAGAATTGGATAAAAATTTCAGTTCAGATGAGATTAAAATTATTTTCTCATTAGTTGCTTTCTTTTTGGGCTCAACTCCATTTCATACACCATCAATTTATTCCTTACTTAGTTATACGGAAATGCGACACAATGGTTATTGGAGTGTTAATGGGGGAATGTACAACATCGTCAATTCCATTATGAAAGTTTTAATTGAGCGTGGAGTTGAGTTCCATTATAATACGGAAGTTGTAAACATTGGAAACAATAACGGCAGATTATCTGAAGTTATTGATCAAAACGGAAAAAGATGGCAATCTGATATTTTCATTAGTAATTCAGATGCCGCTTCCTTCAGAGGTAAAATTCTAGGAAGAGAAAAATTTAGAGAAGAAAAATTAGATAAAATGCATTGGACTCTTTCACCATTTACAATTTACTTAGGTGTAAAAGGGAAAATTGACGGATTGATACATCATAATTATTTTCTTGGCAGTAACTTTAAAGATTATGCAGATACAATCTTTAAATCCTCGATTAGTCCTAAAAAGCCCTACTATTACGTAAATGTTTCAACAAAATCGGATAAATCATGTGCCCCTGAGGGATGTGAAAATATTTTTATTCTATGTCCGGTTCCAGATTTACGATATAAAACTAATTGGGATGATAAAGATGAATTGGCTGACAATATAATTACTGACTTTTCAAACAGAGTTGGTTATGATGTTAAATCAAACATTTTAACGAAATCAATTAAAACACCAATTGATTGGCAGGATTCATTTAATCTATATCGCGGTTCAGGTTTAGGTTTAGCTCACGATTTAGATCAAGTAGGTGCATTTAGACCAAGAAATAAAGATGAAAACTTCTCAAACTTATATTATGTAGGCGCCTCAACTACACCCGGAACAGGATTGCCAATGGTAGTTATCAGTTCAAAACTAGTTACAGAAAGGATAAAAAATGACGCTTGAACATTATGAATATACTTGCGCCAAATTAAGCAAAAAATTAACTATTTCGTACAGCACATCATTTAGTTTAGGTATTAAAGTTTTTGCTCCAGAATATAGAGATCCGGTTTATTCAATTTATGGCTGGGTAAGAGTTGCCGATGAAATTGTTGATACATTTCATGAATCTGACAAAGAATATTTACTTAGGAAATTTAAAGAAGATACTTACGAAGCGATTGATCACGGTATTTCAACAAATCCTATCATTCATGCTTTTCAAAATGTTGTTAGAAAATATAATATTGGCAACAATTTAATTGATGCATTCCTCAAAAGTATGGAAATGGATTTGGATGAAACTTCTTATGAAAGAAATGATTATGATGAATATATTTATGGATCAGCGGAAGTTGTTGGCTTAATGTGTTTGAAAATTTTTGTTGATGGAAGCCAAGAAAAGTATAATGAGTTAGAATATGCAGCTAAAATGCTTGGTTCAGCATTTCAGAAAGTGAACTTTTTAAGAGATATTAAAAGTGATTTAACTGACCGAAGTAGAATCTATTTGCCGGATGTTCATCAAGAATTTTCAATTAACGATAATAATAAACAAAAGTTAGAGTCTGAAATTGAAAAAGAATTTCATGAGGCTTATTTAGGAATAAAAAAATTACCTATTGGTGTAAAACTTGGTGTTTACTCCGCTTATATTTATTATTTTATGCTCTTCAAAAAAATTAAGCGAATGGATATTAAACAGTTAATGAGCAAAAGAGTTAGAATTTCAAATATCTATAAGCTCTATTTATTACTAAAATGTTATTTCGAAGTGAAAGTATTAAAATTGACATAGATTAAAGTGAAATACGAATACCTCATCTTCAATATAATCGTCTTATCAGGACCATTATTTTTTGGCTCCCTAAAAAGATTCTATTTTCTTAACCATATAAAACAAGCTATTCCATCAATTTTAATTGCTGCAATTCCCTTTATTATTTGGGATATTTCTGTAACAAACCGCCATTGGTTTTTTGCCGATGAATATACAATTGGTATTAAAATATTTCAATTGCCCATTGAAGAAATAATGTTTTTCATAACTGTTCCCTACGCATGTTTATTCACTTGGCAAATGGTTAAGAAACATTCAGTTCCCCTAAAAATATTTGAAAAATCAATCAGTCAAAAAACTATTAATGTTTTAATAATTACACTTGTTGTTATCTCTTTAGGTTCCTTTTATTATGGGAAAGAATATACTACACTTGCAGGATTGTTTTTCGTTGAGTCGGTTTTAATAGATCGAATTTGGGGAGCTTCAATTTTAACAAATAAAAAGTTTCTGTTTTTCTTTATACTTGTATCATGCTTTACACTAATGTTTAATGGTTATCTAACATGGCGACCAATTGTAACTTATGATGAAATTTATCAATTGGGGTTTAGAATTTTCACAATCCCGATTGAAGACTTTTTCTTTGGATATGCACTTTTAATAATTGCTACTTCTCTTTTTGAGAAGATGTTAAACAAACAAAATCAATTAAAATAAAGTATTTCAAAATAAATTTGTCATTCCAGTTCCGGCTTCTGCCGGATACCGGAATCTTTTAAGCATAGTATTAAGATGCCGGCCAGCCTGCCGGTAGGCAAGTATTTAAAAAACAAAACCGGCATGACAATAAATTGGAGTTTTAACAATGCTTAGAAACAAATGGTATTTAATTTGCCCATCAAAAGATCTTAAAAA
>CAYXXW010000316.1:2142-3727 GCA_964469115.1 uncultured Melioribacteraceae bacterium | reverse complement strand
CAGCACAATTCCGATATTGAACAGCAGAGAATTAATGCAAACGGAATACTTGGTCAATTAGTCGGTGGCATAAAAAAGGATGTAGTCCTCAGCAATAAAATCACTGATCCAAATAGACCAAATCATGTTGTAATTTATGGTTGGTATCGGCTCACCGGAGATCCAATTCAACCTTTAACAAATATACACTTTAACTATTATGTTGATTACAGCCACGGAATACGATTCTTAAATGCTCAGTTTCTTTTAGATGGTGAGGTAAAATATATTGCAGAAATCTTGAAGACTCAAAACCTTTATAAAATTTTAAGTGATGAGTTTGGAATAATGACTCAGCCAACATACTTAACAGTGGAAGATTTAGTACCGGAAGCTCCAAAATCTTTTGGGGTAATAAGTGAAGATGAAAACAGTTTAAAAATTTTCATTAAAAAAAAAGATAATGTTGACAATTTTTTGATCTATCTCAGCCTGGATGGATTAACTTTTGAGCAAACTTTAGTTTCTGATTCAAATATAATTCAAATAAACAATCTCGAATCTAACACGCAGTATTTCATTAAAATTGCAGCTAAAAATTCATTTGGAAGTTCAAGAGAGTCAGAAGTTTTATCCGTGGTTACTTCCGAATCTAATGATCCCAAAATACTAATTGTAAACGGATTTGACAGAACCTCCGACGGTAACACTTTTAATTTTATTAGGCAGCATTCAGAATCAATTTGGAATAACTCATATTTTTATGAATCAGCAACAAATGATGCTATTTTGGATGGCTTAATAAATTTACAAGATTATAGCGCAGTTGATTATATTTTAGGAGATGAGAGCACGGCTGATGAAACTTTCAGCACACCGGAACAAAATCTTATCATTTCATATTTACAAAATGGAGGGAACCTTTTTGTTTCCGGCAGTGAAATTGCATGGGATCTAGATTATAAAGGATCGAGTACAGATAAAAATTTTATTTGGGATTATTTAAAAATGAAATATATTGCCGATGCACCAAATAACTCATCACAAACATATTATAGTACATCAGCGGTTCCAAACACAATATTCGATGTCATTCCTACCTTTTTTTTTGATAATGGAACTAATGGTACTATTGATGTTAAATGGCCAGATGTTATAAAAGAAATTAACGGAAGTAAACCCTTTCTTCATTACGTGGGATTTGATATAAGTTATGGTGCAGCAGGTGTTTATTATGATGGAATATTTCCAAGTGGAAGTTCAACAGGTAAAATTGTAGCAATGGGATTTCCATTTGAAACAATTTATCCAATTGAAATACAAAATATCCTAATGGAAAAAATTTTAGATTTTTTTTATAAAATTACGGACATAAATGAGATTAAGTCAGATAAAATGCCAACAGGGTATATGTTATCTCAAAACTATCCAAATCCTTTTAATCCAACCACAACAATTGAGTACAATGTACCAACGAATAGTGTAAAGTTAATTGTTTACGACATCCTTGGCCGAGAAATAAAAATTCTCATTGATCAAACGCAAAATCCAGGTAATTATAAAGTAACTTTTAACGCCTCTTCACTTTCCAATGGTGTTTACTACT
>CAYXXW010000316.1:0-2042 GCA_964469115.1 uncultured Melioribacteraceae bacterium | reverse complement strand
GGTAATTATAAAGTAACTTTTAACGCCTCTTCACTTTCCAATGGTGTTTACTACTACCAACTAACCGCTGGGAATTTTACAAAAACAATGAAAATGATTCTGATAAAGTAATTTCAAAACTTCTAAATTTTTATACTTTATTTTAGAACTTTTCATTCGATAATGTCTAAAAATGAGTTGTTTGTTCAAGGTAGAATTATTATGATTCTGTTTAATATCTTAATAAATTTGCCGATAGTAAATAAAGACTAAAATAAATGGGATAAAAATGAGTGAAGAAGTCCAAAAACCCAGATTACTGATTGTTGAAGATGATTACGAAAATCAAAAGTTTCTCCAGATATTTTTAAAGCGAAAATTTGATTTAGCTCTATGCGATTCATCCGATACCTTTTATGAAAAATTAAATGAATCTAAGTTTGATATAATTTTAATGGATATTTCTCTTAGAGGTAAAAAAGATGGTTTGCAGTTAACCCAAGAAATTAGAGCAATGGAAGAATATAAAAATCTTCCGGTCGTTGGTTTATCTGCTCATGCTTTTCAGAGAGATAAAGATAATGCCTACAATGCCGGTGTTGATATTTTCTTAACTAAACCCGTACAGAATGATGTATTAATGGATACGTTGCTAAGAACTCTTGAGAAAAAAACAGGTCAGACAGTAGAATAAGTTAATTTTAAGTCTTGTAATTTTTGTTTTTCCCCGTTAGTTTTATTTTCTATAAAATTTCGGGGATTTTTTATGTCTGCTCATAATAAATATTCATCAATTCTAACAATCTTAAAGTTTGTATTGCTCTATTCTGTAATCGGACAATCATTCTTTCATGACCAGCAGCTTAATGCACAAAGCAGTGATTTCGGTTTTGATAATTGGTATGCCGGAAGCAAGAATTTTATAGAAGTAACTTACGGAATTGGTGACCTTAAGCATAAAGATTTCAGTGCTGAGTTTAACAGCTTATCAATGAGTGAAATTAAACTTGGACGAAGATTTTCTAAACCTGCAGCCGGGTTTAAGATAATTGAATTTAATGATAATTATTTATTCTCTTCCTATATTAATCATTTTGAGGATGGCAACACTCCTGATAATATAAAAATTGGTTATGATATCTGGCGTTTTGGTTTTGGATATAACAAAGGGTTTGGATACAATTTCAAAGGTTTTGCTATTCTCCCCTATCACCAAACGGGATTAGTTTGGAACAGATCTAAATTTACCCATCCTTTCACAAACATTAGAACATTTGAAGGTATTGATTATGGGAATGATATAGATATTCTAAATAAATATAACGATGTGATAAAATTTGGCATTACAAGTCATGCAGGAATTGATTTCAGAATAAGTAATTTGTTTAATATTGGTGCTTCTTACGAAACTGCAGTAATATTTCCCTATCATAAATTTTGGAAACAAACCGGAAGCTTCTTTATTGAAACATTAGCTCAAACAGGAATTGATTTTCTAACGGAAGGTGTAATAATTAAAGAAATTCCCAGCGCAGCTCCGATTTTATATTTTGTGCTAAAAAATGGATTATCATATTTTCTTTATACGTTAAAACAAGAAGATATGAACTGGCCATTCTCTACAGCAAAGCCAATTACTATGGAAGCAATTAAATTTAATTTGAAGGTTACGTTCTGATTTAATAATTAAATTAAAGTTGGAATAGTAATTATAATTAGATAATATTTTATGGATAAAAAAATCCAAAATATATAATCAAACTTAAAATTCTTTTGTTAAAAGTTTACAAAATATTATTTAATTATCAGACCACTATTTTTTTTATCATTTTCTTTATTTTTTTTATCTTGTCTTTTTTCTTTAAGACTTTTAACCGCCGTTTTTTTTGAACCTTTTTTTGTGTTTTGTCCTTTTGCCATCTCATACTCCTTAATTTTATTTAGATATATTATTTTTTAAATAAACCTTTTTGGTAAAGTTAATAATTTCCTATAAATTATTTTTTACTAATCATTTTGGAGCCAATCAAAAGCATCCTGGATCTTATTTTCGTCAAAATACT
>CAYXXW010000315.1:0-3746 GCA_964469115.1 uncultured Melioribacteraceae bacterium | reverse complement strand
CTACTGTAAACATGACTCAGATTATAACCGAAACACAAGACATGATGAGTTATATGAAAGATTTAACCAAAGAATTTTCTGAAATACTTACCACTATTAATGCAGGTGAGGGAACGATTGGGAAATTGGTTTACGACGATGATTTGTACAATGAGACAGTAACTATTGTTCAATCAGCAGATACTTCCTTAAAAATTATGGTTGATCGATTAGACAATATGAGTAGTTTTATAATCGGGCTTGGAACCAGCGTGGAGGATATTGTAACGAGTGTTGATAGTGCAGCAATTGATTTACGGAATTTAATTGGCAGAATTGAAGCAGGGGAAGGTGCTCTCGGAGCATTAATTGCTGATGAAAGTGTATATGATTCTATTAAAACAATTGTTAGTAATTTAACTGGAACAACTTATTCTGCAAAACTTGGAGCAGATGCGTTTTCAGAAAATATGGAAGCCTTAAAACACAACTGGCTGTTTAAAGGATATTTTGAAGACCGTGGATATTGGTCACAGACGGAAATTGAAAATAAGCTAGATGAACAGCTGGAAAGTATTGAACAAAGCAAAAAAGAACTTGAAGTAAAAATTCAGCGCTTAGAAGAATTAGAGAAAAAGTTATCGCAAAACGCTAACTAGTTACTGAATTTATGCAAATAATTGATTTTGCGTATTAAAAATTCCCGTTATCTATTAACTCTTAATTGGACTTTAGATAACGGGAATTTTAATATTTCAGTAAAGGCTTTCTTAAATACCAAAAATTTCACTTGCATCTTTTATAAAAAAAACTATTTTAGTTATTAGCATTTAAACTATTATAGTTATAAAATGAAAATACCTCCCCCCATATCCGATTTTAACTGCTATGTTATTTTTACATTACTATATAAAACGGATTGTTCTTTTACTAAAAATAGAAACTACCCAACAGAATTTACTTAAATTGATTAATTGGAGTTATTGTTTTATAGCATATTTGTCATTTCGATTCCGACTTTTTTTCGTCGGGAGAGAAATCTTTTTTCGCTAATGAATATTAAACTAAATGTTATTTTAAATTGACTATTACCAAATACAGAGAAATAAGATTTGGGGAGCAACAATGAAAAAATTAATAATAATTTTAGCAGTTTTATTCTTAATCTTTATAAGCTGCGATACAACCGACCCAAAACCACCGGAAGAAAAGCCACCAGGTTACCAAGAAGATATACATTGGCCATCTTTGGCTGATTCTCCTTGGCCTATGTATCATGGAGACCCACAAGCAACTGGAAGATTAAAAGGAGAAATACCAGTATTTAATAAAATTGAGAAGCAAATTGAAGAGTATTTTTCAGTAAGTGCACCTGTAGTTGGGGAGGACAGTTGTTTTTACTTTATTTCATCACAATTTCCTTCTGGATTGATTTGCTTGACACAAGAAGGAGAGCGAAAGTGGATTTATAGTCTACCGAGGGGATATGGAGCTGATGGTGTATCTTCTCCATTGGTTACAAATTCTGGGGATATTATATTCGGCTACAATAGAACAGATTCCATTTACTCAATTTCATCTAGTGGTAAATTGAATTGGAGAGTTTCTCTGAAATGCAGGAATGAACTAAATATTGGAGAAGATGGAACTATCTATGCATTTTCAACCGTGCCAAAAGCACTTAATGCAATTAGCAGCAGTGGGAATATAATTTGGTCTCTGGAAGATCCGGATTTATATACTCTTTCGACAGCAATATCACCTGTTGGAAATACTGTTTATTCATTGGGAGTAAATGGGATTGCCTTAATTGCTATTGATCTAAATTCAAAAAATATTAAGTGGAAGATAAAAGCAGAAGAACCGGATATATATAGAAACGCCACACCTTTAGTAGATTACCAAGGTAATATTTATGTTATAATGCGAGAAGTAGGTAGAGATACAAATGGAATTTACTCTTACTCTGAAAATGGAAATTTAAGATGGCACGTAATACTGCCTGATGTTGGTACTGATGAGCCGTTTAATCCAGTTATGGATAGAAACGGGAATATTTATGTTGGTACTAAAATTCTATATGCAATTGATTATACGGGAAATATCGTTTGGCAGAAAGACTTTATTCAGCTTTCAAATGAATTACTTGTTGATAACCGAGAAAATTTACTTTTTGCTACAAATGAATTAACTGAATTCTGGTTGGAAACGCTAATTCAGATAAATGGTAAAGGTGATATTATTAATAAAATAAGCTTACCAAACTTTACTGGAGCGCAGTATTTTGCACCCGCAGTTGGATATACTTCAATACTTATGCCTCTTTCTTATGCTCAAGATGCAGTTCTTTTTATTAAATGAGGAGAAATATAATGAATCGAATATTTAGAAATATTGTTATTGTACTAAATTTGTTTATATATACAGTTTTATTTGGTCAAAAAGATCCTGAGAATGATAGACCGGAATTGTTTCTAGAACAATTAAATGTCCCATCTTCTATTACTCTTACACATTATATGGATATGCTTAGTATAACTTTTACGCATAATAATTATTATGAAGATTGGGAAGAATGTGAAGAATGCGAAGATCCAGCAATAGAGGTTATAAATGGACCGTATGAGGGCACTGGTTACGGATTTGAAATTGAGTGCATGCGCGATCCGAAAGATGTAAAATATGATGCATATGGTTATGGCTTATATAAATTCTATAACAATCGTTCGGGATCACCTCCATTCTATATTGATATTAGAGATAATAATTATAATCAACTTGGTTATGCAGGAACTGATTTTTATTTAAGATATAATTACACAACGGATTCATATGAAATTAAACCTGGTGGACCAAATGGAGTTTATGACAGTATTGGAAATGAAGAATTAGTAACTATTTGGGATGTGTTTGATGCAACAGAACCAGTTGAGACTTCTGACTTCCCAAATTTTTGGTCAAGTTGTCTGGTTCTAATAAAAAAATATAATAATCCAAGAATAGTCTGGGGTTCTCATCCAACATTTAGTGCAACAAATTATAAAGTATATAGAGCCGTTTCCACATTACCTTTAAGTCATCCGGAAATATTTGCGAGTTTAATATCTACTGTTAGTTCCACAACTTTTGATTATAGGGATGTTAATATTAATGTGAATGGTAGTGATTATATCTACTATTTCGTAAAAGCTTATAACTCTGGCAGTAACAGTTATTCTTCAAGAACCAATATTGTTAATACTAAAGGTGGTTTTTATAAACAGAATAAAAAAATTGTAAATCTTACTGAAGAAGTTTACAAATATAATCTATTACCCAACTACCCAAATCCCTTTAATCCAAGTACAAATATAACTTATCAACTACCTAAAAAAGGACAAGTAGTACTTAAAATATATAATGCACTAGGCAAAGAAGTTGCAGAATTGGTAAATGAGACAAAAGAAGAAGGAATCTACTCGGTTACATTTAACGGAGATAATCTACCAAGCGGTATGTACTTTTACAAAATACAATGTGGTGAATTTATTGACGTGAAGAAAATGCTGCTGCTCAAGTAAACTTATGACAAAAAGCCCAACTTCCAAAACTAGTATTGGTCTAAAGAAGCTGGGCTTTTTATATAATACGACGACATTTTTATAATTTATTACCTAACACATTCCAAACAAAAATTATTATCTTTCCTACTTACATTTTTCTAGATCAACAACTATAAATGAGTTCAAATCCAAAAAATAAAATTATAATCAAGGGTGCTCGAGAGC
>CAYXXW010000314.1:0-3746 GCA_964469115.1 uncultured Melioribacteraceae bacterium | reverse complement strand
AGCTTTTTTGAATTTAAACATGTAACCTTCTGGAACTAACCAGTTTCCAAGATTCACACCTTTAATTAAAAAATTATTACCAGCAGGATCAATAATATTTTTTTCAAAAGTTCTGAAATAATTATTTTGACCGAATGAAAATGTTAAAGAGACAAATAGGATAATTAATGTTATACTTGTTTTCAAAATTCGCCCAGTGTAAATTTTTAGATGAAATAATTAAAATTCTATTGATCAAAAAGATCATTATTCATTTTGATTAAATAATCTCTAATTATTTTTCCAGCTTCAGATAATTCATTTTCTTTCCACCCACTTAAAGATGTTGTTGAAGGTAAAAGAATTGCTGATGTTTCATCTTTGTTTGTTATTGACCAATTACACCAGCTAAGATTGTTCCCTTCCATAAAATCTGTCCATAGATTTGTCTCAGTTATATCAATATTACCATTACCGCTAGCTTCACTTAAGCCCCACTCGCTCACAAATAAGAGGATTCCTCCAGCAATAGCTTGCGCTGCTTTTGTTCTTAACCATTCTCTATGTGTACCGGTATAAAAATGCAAACTATAGGCAACATTATCATCATCAATGGTATTATTCAATACATCGTTTACATCTTGAGACCAATTGGGTGTACCTACAATAATTAGATTATTTGGATCATTCTTACGAATCGTAGTTATTATTTCTTCAGCATAGGGTTTTATTACTTCTTTCCATGATACATCAAGTGGTTCATTGTAAATTTCATAAATTATGTTGGGATAATTTCCATACTCAGCTGATATTTTGTTAAAAAATACCTTAGCTGATTCTAAATGATCTTCCCCGTGATGATCATGCCAATCAATTATTACATAAATTCCTAATTCAATGCATGCGTCAACTGCAGCCTTCACCCTATAATATTCAAGGTCAGAATTTTCAAGGTATCCACCGGATTCCACTCCCATTGCTGCACGAATTACAGTACATTTCCAATCATCACGTAGCCATTGGATGGTTTCTGTGTTATAATAGTTAGGTGCCCATTGACTCCAAAATAAACTCATCCCTCTTAAAGCTATGGGATTACCATTTTTATCAGCTAACTTTGTGTTTTGAATTGATAATTGTCCTAATTTACCGACAATGGTATTATCACTGTTTTCATTTTCATTAATTCCTTCAGAATCAGAACAGGATAATAGAATTACAAATAGAGTGAACACAAACAATTTTATAAATTTTTGCCGATATAAACCCATAAAGTGTAATTCCCCCAAAAAAATAATTCATTAATTAGAGTATGGTAAACTAATGTAATGCTTACCTAAGTCATTAAGATCCCCAGGACTTGCGTTAAATAAATAAGTAAACTTCCCTGAAAAGCTTCCTCTTCCAATGAACCAAGCATACCTAAAAACGTCATCCCTGCTTTCACATAATGCAACCATCTGGGACATTTGCTCTTTCTGTTTTTCATATGAATTTATCTGCGAATTCCAATTTGCCATTTCCGTAATCCAGATTTTCTTTCCATATTTGCTCAGCCTGTCAAGTTGTGCTTCTAATCCATAGTCATACCAATGAAACGCTAAATAGTCGATTTTAGGATCATTCCCATCAGTCGCTAATCTGTATGCTGAATAGAAAGCATCCAACCAAACAACTGGATCCCAATAGTTGGACATTGTCCCCCAGGTCATTGCTGGGCCAACCAAATAGATTGTCCTGTTTAGAGCGGCAAGTTCACTAATAAGATTTTCGTACTTAATCCATTCAGATACAGCTTGAGAAGGAGTAAGATTAACTTGATCAACTAAATTTGGTTCATTGAGAACCAATAAATAATCTATTTCAGGATGATCCAAAATAAATTGTTTGACTTCCAAATAATCATTTGAGTTATTTCTTCCCCAAAGCATCGGGATGAATTCCATTTGATAAGATTCATAATAACCATCTGGTGCATCAGTTTTAAAATACCAATTATACCACCAGGAGACGCCGCTTTTAAGTGTATCAAGATCGGGAGCGTCTACTAAATTGTATGAGAGACCGCGTTTTTTGCTTTTTTCAATATTTAATAAATTATTTTGATTTTCTGTTGGCCCTGACTCATCATTATTACAGCTGCCTAGCAATAGAACCAAAATCAATATGTATATCACGAGATATAAATCTTTGAATTTACTATCCAATTTAACCTCTTTACCTAATTCAAATTTATTCATTTAAGAGATTCTTATTAGGAAATATTTAAAATATTTCTATTTAAATGGGTATACTATATTTCACAATTGTGGTTAGTCACTAATCAGTTTTCTGATATACTCTTACATAATCAACAACCATTTCTTGTGGGAAAACGGTTTGAGGATTTGGAGCACCAGGCCAATTTCCACCAACAGCAACATTAAAAATAATAAAAAAGGGCTGATGAAATTCACTCATGCTGGCATCTGTAATTGGAAGAGTAAAGAATATTTGATCATCTAATAACCATTCGATTTTTTCACTATCCCAATTTATAGTGAATTCATGAAAATCATTATTAAATATTCCGTCACCCAATGCAAAACTTTGTGTTAATGATTGATAGCCATTATTATCCCAATGAAGAGTAGCATGAGTTACATTGTCTCTTCCATTTCCACCACCAATCATTTCCATAATATCTATTTCTCCGCATTCCGGCCAACTAACTTGATTGATATTAGATCCCAGCATCCAAAATGCGGGCCATAATCCTTGTCCGAAGGGCAGCTTCATACGTGCAGTAACTTTTCCGTATTGAAATGTCTGGGTATTTTGTGTCGTCATTCTGGCAGAAGTATAATCACGCGTACCATCAGTACCTGTAAACTGTTCTCTTCTTGCAACTATATACAAACTACCATTATTTACATAAGAATTCTCAACTCTCGGTGAATAATACTGCAGTTCATTATTATCAGGATTTCCATTTACCTCATGAACCCATTTATTCAAATCAATTGAGGATCCTTCAAACTCATCATTCCATACCAGGTTATATCCCTCAACAACTGGTGCAGTATCTTTATCATCCGGATTAGTTCCTGAATCAGAACAGTATGTAAGTATAACCGAAAATACTATTAAAAGAATTATATAGTAATAGCCCAAATATATTTTTGTTAATTGTCCCATCATTCTACCAAAATATTGTATAAAGTAATGCAAGTAGTAAACAAACAGTATATGAAGCAATATTAAAGGTTTTATCTGTCCTAAACAGAGCTGCAGTTAAATTAAATCCTTTTGGATCGTCGTCATTATCGTTTGAAGTTAAGCTGATCATTCCAATTATTACAATAGTAATCAAAAATGTATACATCATTTGATCCATAAAGGGTAATTCCATTACAGGAAGTTTTAGAGCCAAGGCAACAGGAATTGATAATATTGCTCCCCAAATTGCTCCTCTTGTTGTAACCTTTTTCCAGAATAAACCAAGCATGGCAACTGCAAGTATTCCTGGACTAACTAAACCAGTATATTCCTGAATATATTGAAACACTTGGGGTAAGCTTTTAAGAAACGGAGCAATAAATAATGCTATTACAAGTGCAACTGACGCGGAAATTCTACCAACAGTTACCAAATTCTTCTCAGAATCTTTTTTTGCAAAATAGGGCTTATATATATCCATTGTAAAAATTGTAGCTGTTGAATTTAGCATTGAAGCAAGCGAAGAAATTATTGCAGCTGTTAAAGCAGCAACCACTACCCCTTTAAGT
>CAYXXW010000313.1:0-3751 GCA_964469115.1 uncultured Melioribacteraceae bacterium | reverse complement strand
ACGCTTGCCCAACAGCCTACAATTATTTAAGACTTTACTAACTTAATTTACTTTCGAAATAATTACAACTTAAAAACTTCACCAACAATAAAATCGCGCTTGGCGTAACGGAGGTCGCTTTGATGCACTGGTTAGGCAGAAACTCTACATTTGTTTGTCATTCTACTTTCTTCCTTTTTCTAAAAAAGAAAATACTTATTGAAACAAATAACAGTATACAAACCCAGGCGAACGAATCTCCTATAACAGCGTAGATAGTGCGTTGTCCCTTCATTGGTACATCGGAATAAAGGATCACATCATTGGTGGTAAAATAATTCAGCGATGATAGAACCTGACCTTTATAATTGAAAGAAGCGGACAAACCCCGCGATGCTGACCGAACCAGATTAAATCCTTGCTCGATAGCCCTGAAAGAAGCAGCGTAAGTATGATAAGGTGTAATCTCTTTCCAATCGTTTCCTGGGACAAGCAAAATATCTATATTCATTGAACTAACCTGTTGAATCAATTCAATAAAGTCCATATCAAAACATATAACAGAGCTAATACGCCCGTACGGCGAGTCAAAATATCGAATAACACCATCGCCATATGAGCCTTCACCGGGAGTTGGTTTTGCTTTATAATAGGTAAACAATATTTCTCGCAACGGTGAAATCCAGATAATCTTATTCATTGGTTTTGCACGTGGATTTTCTTTCGGATATATCAACATAGGAAGCCCTATATATATATTGTTCTTTTCCGCGATATCTTTTACTTTCTCTATATACTCATCTTCTTTGTCGGAACTCAAATTAAGCATCATTTCATTACCAAAAACAATTTTTGCTTCAGACATAGCGGCAATTTCACAATTATTCAAAAAGTTGCTATTAATTTGTTCATTAACCGAGTCTGGTTGATCACTAAAAATATGTTTCATTTCCATCTTTGGGATATTAACAGCGGCTATTTTAACGGTATTATTCGTAAAATCCTGTGATAAACGGTTCTGTCCGTAAAGAATAATAATAGTAAGAGGTACTATGTATACCCACAAAGCTTTGCGTAAAGTATATTTGTTAAAATCATTATCTATTAGCCAGTTGATAATAGATGCTGTCCAAAAAATGATAAATGTTATACCCCAAATACCAGTAATGGAAACAAGCTGCAATAGGGGCAAAGATGATTGTGTAGTTGCCAGTGCTCCAAAAGTTCCTCCCGGGTTTGTCGAAACAGAAATATAATCCATAAGTACAAAAGCGGAAGGGAGTATAAGAGTTGAAACAATTCCTTTCAAGCGTTGTGAATAAATCCTGTCGATTAAAAATACCAAGGCAGTAAATAAGCTCATCATAAAAGTCATAATGTAATAAACATAACCTGATATTGGCATCAATCCTTTCCAGATGAAGATGTTGGAAATAAATCCGGCAATGATCAGGAATATAAATCCTTTTAATGGTTTATGAAATCTTAAAAAACGTACTAAAAATATTGGAGCTAAAAATGCAGCGATCGGTATAGTCCATTGCCCGTTGGAAAAGAATAAAGCTATAATACCTATTAAGAGATACAAATAAGATGAATGAAATTTTGTTTTAATTGAATTCCACATTGTTATTCCTTAGGATAGTTAAATTGATATTTTTTATTTCTGCCTAACGGTTTTGATGCACTGGTTATATGCGTTTATTTGTTGTTGATGCAATTAAAACTTTCCGGATATTTTGCTAAATAATCCAACTCTTCAGCAGAAATTTTAATTGGGACTCCAAGTCGCCAAAAATAATCAAATGCCTTAGAAATATATTCCTTGTTAATATTTGTTGTATATTTTTGGAAATATGAATTAACCAAACCTTCTTGGTCTAGCTCCAGATCCATTACTAAACAAGGTGATGAATTGGTAAAATCCATTTGTTTTAAGTCTACTATTTTTGTTATTGCAACACCTTCGTCTTTCAAATATAATATTTCAGTTTTTGTCAAGGTAGGCGATTCAAAAACCTTAAAATATACTTTTAAATTTTTTATATCATATACTATGCTCCATTTAGTAAAATGCCCTTGCGCTACTGACTTTAATATATCGAACGAATAAGAAATATTATCTTCTACATTATTTTTAGAATATTTATCAATCATACTTGCCGCAGTACAATAATTATAAAGTGATCTATTGAAATCAGTATTAATATTTTTTTTATATGCAGATATTGATTCATCGTACGGACTGTTTGCCAATACAGTTACTGGGAGCAGCTCGTTCGTTTTAATAATCATTTTTCCATTAATGAATTCAATAACAGCGCTATTCCCGGAGCTGTCACAGATGAGAAAATGAAACTTTGATGACCTATCAACTATTCTTATTTCTTTATCAGTCCCTATCACTTCCTCAATGGTTGAACAATTATCAAGTTGGTATTGTATCCATTGGCAGGCTGAAATTGATTGGCGAGAATCCCTTCCCGGGTATTCGGTCTGATTTAATGTCATTTGCTCAACAACCAAACTTCTTTCATTCATTCCACCATAAGGAAGGTCTCTGCCCACTTGGTTAAAGGTAATACTCCCGTATTTTGAAATCCACTTTGCAGGATTTTCCAACGAATCCATAAGTGCGGTCTTTTCAACATTTCGTTTGTTGGTCATCAATAAACCTATTCCAATATGCCAGTCTAAGTTATGTCCCAATAATAAACTATTACTTTTTTTTAGAACAAACGAGGTACAAGGAAAGACAATAGAATAATTTAACGAGAGAGCTATCCCAATAATTAATAGGAATAATTTTTTTTCCATATTCAATAAATCTCCAACTTTAGTTAGTTTAGCATATAACGGCATTGCCGATAAGCCAACCCCCGAATATACTTTGCCCGAGCTTAACTGCTCCCGCCAAAATTTATGCAAACTATGCTTAAATTGCGGAGCAAGCATTGTTTGCTGGTTAACTTTTATAAACTACTTTTCAATTAGTCTCAATTAAATCTTGTATTCTTTATCTAGTTGGCATCCCAGAGGTTATTTCTGATCTATCAACCTTTACTCATTGTTTTTCCCTTCTGCCTTTTAAATTCCAATATTTATGTTTAATGGGCTTCTAACTCCAATCCCATTATTTATTACATGAGTATAAATCATTGTAGTTTTTACAGAATTATGCCCAAGTAATTCTTGTTGAGAATTCATTTAGCCAATAATAGGGGAATAACAACTGCTAATACTAATTAGAACTACAATTAGTATAACCTAAACTTAAATAATATTTCTTTACTCCTCAATTGATTTATTTTTACATCTTAATTTTCCTAACATTTCAAAAACTCTGTAAAGTGTTTTCCTAATTATCCGGCATAAGAAAAAGGTAGATCTTCAAGTTGCTGAATTAATAAAAAGGGGGCCCCGTTAGTCGATCTGGAGCAAGTCAACGTCAATTAAAAGCAATAGGGGTTAGCTTATGCTCATCGTGTAATCAGACCACATAGCTCATTAAATTTTTCGCCTCCGGTACCGGAGGTTATATTACCATTACTAATAGCAAATGCTTGAGGTCATAAACTATATATAACAATGGTACACTTAATGGGGGCAGGTCAATATTTATTAACTTTGGTTTTAACGATTTAACCGCTATTATTTTTATACATTGTTATCTGCTGTTTGATATCTAATCTTCAATCGAAACCTTTCGCCGTTACGAGGGTCTCACAAGTTGTCTTTCTTATGAACTGCATAAATAAGCACTTTTTCCTCT
>CAYXXW010000312.1:0-3777 GCA_964469115.1 uncultured Melioribacteraceae bacterium | reverse complement strand
TATGTAAAAGATGGTGCAAATAATTGGGCAGCTTACAATACTGGTTTGCCAAACGTTGTTGTTTCCGAATTGGAAATATATTATGCTCCAACTGGTTCAGATAAATTGCGCGCGGGTACTTTTGGTAGAGGATTATGGGAAACAAATATTGATGCTGCATTACCAGTTGAGTTGACCTCATTTTCAGCAAACTCGGTTGAGGGAAATAGAGTTTCATTAAAATGGGAAACCGCGACTGAAGTAAATAATTATGGTTTTGAAATTGAGAGACAGAATTCAAATAAAGTAAATAAATTGAGTGAACTTTCAGAAGATGGTTGGGAATCAATTGCTTTTGTGGAAGGACATGGGAATAGTAATTCTCCAAAACTATATTCATTTGTTGATGAAAGTCTGAGTGGTGGAAGTAGTTTTGCTTACAGATTAAAGCAAATAGATATAGATGGTAAATACGAGTATTCAGATTTAGTGGAAATAAAAGTTATTCCCCAAAATTTTGTACTTACTCAAAATTATCCAAATCCATTTAATCCAATAACAAAAATAAAATATTCTGTTCCTATTAAATCTCTTGTATCGCTAACTATTTTTGATGTATTGGGAAGAGAAATTTCTAAACTAGTAAATGAAATTCAAGAGACTGGCATATACGAAGCAAATTTTGATGCGAGTAAACTTAGCAGTGGAATTTACTATTATAGTTTACAATCCGGAGATTTTACTCAAACTAAAAAAATGATGTTGTTAAAGTAACTATGCGTGAATTTTATTGATTAGCTCTTTATGATGTGAAATGCCGTTTTCAAATTTGAAGGCGGCATTTCTATTTTAAGTATAGGTATTCGAAAATTTCAGATTTTTAAATAATTCGCTTTTTGTTGTATACTCTGCTAAGTAATGTATCTT
This sequence comes from uncultured Melioribacteraceae bacterium, assembly GCA_964469115.1. GTDB lineage: Bacteria > Bacteroidota > Ignavibacteria > Ignavibacteriales > Melioribacteraceae. The sequence continues at coordinate 2,871 of CAYXXW010000312.1, read as the reverse complement.
TACTTTATTTCTGTTTTTAACAAGCCAGCTTAATGAAATTTTAATTTTCTCCAGATCTTTATTTTCCATTCCTGCTAATAAATGAAATGTATTTTCAAAATAATCGTCTAGTGCCACATCAAAAAAATCTTCTTCTTTTAAGTAATAATCCTTTATAAATACTCTCCCTTCAAGAAAAAGTATATGATCCATTTTCTCATAATCTTTAATCTCAATCAATACATTTGCTCGATTTATTGGTTCAGCCAAAATTGAGGAGCGTGTGAGCTGATTCAATATTAAATTTACTGTATCTCTAACTTCAGCGGCTTCTTCATACTTTTGCCTTTCAGATAGTTCCTTCATTTTATTTAGAAGACGATTAACAGCAAATTGATTTTTACCCGAAAGAAATTCATAAACATTTTCTAATTCAGCTTTATATTCATTATCTAAACCTTTCTCAATACAGGGAGCAGTGCATCTTTTTATATCCATCAAATAACATTTTTTACCTTTTGCTAATTCCTTATCAGTACACTCTCTTAATACAAATGTTTTATCAACAATTTCCTTAAGTGAAGTTGCAGTCACTCTATTTGAATAAGGTCCAAAATAATCATTACCGTCAAAATCAAAATCAGAGGAAACTTTTATATCAGGATAAGTGTGTGTCATTTTTACTCGCACGAAATAATTTTGAGAGTATTTCTTGAGCATTGAATTGAATTGAGGCTTATGAATTTTTATTAATTCTGCTTCCAAAACCAAAGCACTCAATTCAGAGTTTGTCTCACTGAATCCCAAACGACTGGCTTTTCGAGCAATTTTTTTAGCTTTTCTTGAAGCAGAACTTGAAAAATAATTCTTCACTCTCTTTTTTAAAGATTTTGCTTTGCCGATATAAATTATTTTATCCTTCGCATCTTTAAAGAAATAAACTCCGGGTGAATCGGGTAAATTATGAATATCGCCGACTAATTTTTTCTTAATCAATCTAAAACTTTTAGAAACCGAAGGTGTGCTTTGAAATGAATCTAGATCAGAGATAAATTCATAGTTGTGCTCAGCAACCAATTTAGCAATAAGTTTAAGAAATATTTTAGCTGTAGCAGTTGCATCGCCTAAAGCTCTGTGGACATCTCTGTGGCGAATTCTTAGATGCTTTACCATACTTCCCAATGCTTTGCTTTTGAGTTCTGGGAAAAGGCTTCTTGAGAGTTTTAAGGTACATACTTGTTTTAATTTAGGCAGAATCAGTTCTGCACGCTGAAATTCACTATATAAGAAAGCAAAATCAAACGGTAAATTATGTCCGACTAAAACTGTTCCGTCAATAAAGTTCTTTATATCTTGAGAAATATTTTCAAAAGGCGGTGCATCAATTAAATCTTCATTCTCAATGCCTGTCAAGGATGTTATAAAAGGGGGAACATATTGCTGAGGATTAATGAGAGATTGATAGCTATCAACAATTTTCAAATTTTCAATTTTTACTATTCCAACTTCAATTGCTCGGCTATTTTTTGGAGAAGTCCCGGTAGTCTCAAAATCAATTACAGAAAATGTAGCTTGAGAAAATGTTTTATCTTTTGAATTCATTTAGTATTATTAATAATCGAAAACCAAACTGAAATCTAAGAAAAGATTTTGATTTTTTTTGTTCTAAAATATTAGGGAAAATTATTGAGGAGCACAATCTAAATTTAGGAGCACGAAATGAATTATTCATTATTCGATTTTATTGGTAATGTTGGAGTGTTTCTAATTATTATTAGTTATTTGTTACTGCAGTTAAATAAATTGAGCAGTAAACACATTTCATATTCTGTTATGAATTTACTTGGTGCTTCACTTGTAGTAATTTCTTTAATTGAAAGTTTTAACATGTCTGCATTTGTTATTGAAGTTTTTTGGGTTGGAATTAGTTTAGTAGGAATTGTAAACTATATAAAAAATAGAAATTTAGGTAAAAGCATATAAACAATTATTAATGAATAAGTTAAAGCGATTAGTTAATCTAAAGTTTAAACAAATTCTAAAAGAATAGAACTTAATTTAACTTAATAATATTTTAGATTTATCTCTTCTTTTAGTATTATTCAAGATCAAATAAAATTTCATAAATCTTAAGGATAATAAGCTTATGGCAGATAATATACCATTGGAATTTGAAAATATTGGTGAATATAATAGGGCTGTGCTTCAACAATTAATTGATAACAACGCTCTTTTACGTGTTATGCTGGATTACGAAGTTGAAAAGCATGCTTATCGATTAGCTTCAGAAGGGGGAATTGAAGAAATAACAGAAGAGGAATTAGAATTAAAAAAGAGAGAAATTTCTCAAAGTTTGAATGAAAAAATTAGAGAATATAAATTACACGCATTGGCTGAAATAAATATGCGGAAATGATAATGCGGAGCAAGTGTGCTCCCAATTTTGATCGGTTGGGTTTTTATGAATATGAATATTTTGTTTATAGGTGACGTTGTTGGTAAACCGGGTATGGATATGGTTGCAACATGGCTGCCAAGTTTAGAAAAAAAATATAGAGCAGATCTAGTAATAGTTAATTCAGAAAATGCTGCTGACGGAAAAGGATGTACGGAAAAAGAGGGAAAAGTTTTATTTAATCTTGGTGCACATGTTTTAACAGGTGGAAATCATACCTGGGATAAACACCAATCTCAAGAATATCTTAAAGTTGAAAAAAGAGCACTTCGACCTTTAAATTATCCCAAAGGAACATATGGAAACGGTTATGCAATTATTGAAACTAAAAAGGGAAAAGCTGCAATACTAAATCTTCAAGGCAGAACTTTTATGCAGTCAATTGATTGTCCTTTTCGAACTGCCGAATGGATTCTAAAAAGAATATCTCAAGAGAC
>CAYXXW010000311.1:0-3777 GCA_964469115.1 uncultured Melioribacteraceae bacterium | reverse complement strand
GCTATATTTTGCTCTTTTTCATTTGCAATTTGATTCAGATTTTCAACATTCTCTTTTTCAGAATGAATCTGCTCGTTAAGTTGAGAAATTGTAACATCTTTGGTTTCAATATTGCCGCGTAGAACTAAGATTTCACTATTCTTGTTTTCAATTGATTCATTGAGTTTGTTGCTGCTATTCTTTAGTTGCTCATTCTCTGATTCAATATTGTTAAGGTTTTCGCTTAACTCAGAAATTTTGATTGACGATTCATCCAACTTTAATTCAAGACCTTCTACTTTATTGGACTTTTCATCAACGTCAGATTTAAGACGTTGTTCTGATTTAGTTCTTTCTAAAAGATCGTATTTTAATTGTTCAATTTCTTTATAGTATTCTTCTGACTCGTTTCTTAGATTGCTTAGTTTTCCGTCTAGTTCGTCTTTTGCCGTTTTGAGAACATTTATTTCTTCTGCTTGCTGGGCGCTAAATTCTTGCAATTGTGTTTCATTCGATCTTAAATCGGCAATTTTCATTTCTTTCTGCTGTAACAGATCATTTACTTCAGCAAATTCTTTTTCAAGCTCTGAAATTCTATTTGACTTTTCGGATAATTCTTTTTCCCTTAAGGAAATGGCTTCTTCTTTCTTTTCAAAGTTGCGGCTTAATTCTGTCAGATTGTCTTTTAATTTTTCATTGTCTGTTTTGAAATGCTCCGCTTTTTCAGATAATTCACTATTAAGTGACGCAAGGTCTTCGGTTTTAATCTGAAGCTGCCCTATTTCATCTTCAAAGTTTTCAATTTTATTTTGTTTTTCAGAAATTGTAGCTTTAAGTTCCGTCTTCTCATTTTCCGAATTTATGAGTTTGTCACTTTGTTCGTTTATAGTATTAGTTAGGTTTGCAATGTTTTGCTCTCGTTCTTGAAGTGCAGATTTCAATTCTTCATTTTCTGATTCTTTGACAACAATTAAACTTTCTCTGTCCTTTGCAATATTTTCAAGCTCAAAATTTCTATCTGAAGTTTTGGCTAAATCATCTTGAGTTTCCTGAACTTTTTCGTTCAAAAATTTATTGGAATTTGTTAAATCTTCTTTTACATCTTTCAGTTCATTAATTTTCTCATTTAATTGAGAGATCTTATGCTCGCCATCAGTTATTCTGTGACTTTGCTTAATGATTATTTCATTCTTTTCCTCAGCAACTTCACCTAATTTCTTTTTATCTTCCTCTACTTCTTTAATATAATTTGACTGATTTTCAATTATTTCATTTTTCTTATTAATTGAATTGTTAAGATTTTTTTCATTTAAGTGCAATTCATCTCTATTCTTAAATAATTCACTTAATTGAGTTTTTGAAATCTCTAACTCATCCTTTAGTTTTTTCTCGATTTCAAATTGATGGTTTAAGCTAGATTCAAGTTTCGTAATTTGCGTATTTAATTCTTGATTTTTTCCTTCTAGACTGTTTGAGTCTTCTGACAGTTGAGATATTTTAATGTTATTCGTTTCTTCAATCTTCTCTAATTCATTTATTCTTTCAATTTGTCGGTTTACCAATCCTTGTTTTTTTGCGTCAGCTTCTTTTAAGTAAACTTCTTTCGCTTTTAATTCATCTATTTGATCTTTTTGTTTAGTAATTATTTCATTTTTATATTGTTCTGACTTTTTAAGTTCAGTCTCATTCTGAATAAATTTAGCAACTTTATCTTTCTCAAGTTCTATTTGAGCTCTTATTTCATAGTTTATACTTTCTAATTTCTTGACAAATTTTTCGGATGATTCATTTTTTTGATTGATTTGAGCAATCTGATCTTTAAATGACTCAACAGTCTTGTTGAATTTGACATCTAAGTCAGTATACTTAGTTTGAATATTTTCTAATTGCACAAGTCTGTATGATTGATCACCAATGATTTCATTTTTATATTTATCTGCTTCATGAAGTTTTTTATTGTCTGCACCTAAATTTTCAAGCTGGTTTTTATATTCAGCCATCTTATTTTCTTTTATACTAGTGTCTTCATCATAACTCTTATATTTTAGCTCAACCTCGTCAAGCTTATTGTTCAAATTATTTATCACAACATTTTTTTCTTTTTCAACAATGGCAATTTTCTCTTTATAATAATTCAGTTTATCAATCTCTTCATTTTGGCTGCTACTTATATTGCGCAATTTGCGCAATTCCTCTTCATTGTTATTTAACTTCTTTAATAATTGTTCGTTTTGTTTTTTATTTTCGTTAATTACTTCTTCGTATCTGCTATTTGCAATTTCCAGTTCCTTGAGTTTTGAAGAAAGTTCTTCAATTTCTTTTTCAGAAGCTTGATGATCATTTTTGATTTTGGTTAGCTCATTTTCTTTATTCCCCAATAAAGCTGATTTGTTCAAAAGCTCTTCAATTTGTTGTTTTAAACTAGAAACTTCATTTTCAGAATTATTATAATTTTCTAATAATTCTTTGTATTTCTTATCAATATTCTTTAGTGAACTGATCTCTGTATTTAATTTTTGCAGCTCATCAACATCCCCTTTTTGATTGTCTGTCAGATGACCTTTTAGCTGTTCTATTTCTTGTTTATAATCATTTATTTCACTCTCATAATTCTTCTTTAAGCTATCGTATTCATTCTGATTATATTTTCTACTTTGTAATTCATCTCTTAATTGACGCAATTCTTCATCTTTAACGGCAATAACTTCATTTAATTCTGGTAATTGCTGACCGGAATTGTTAAGATTTTCTTCTAATTCTTTAATATTATTAGAATATTTCTCAACTTGAGCTTTGTAATTATTTTCAACTTCGAGAAGACGAACAAGCTGCTCATTTTGGTTATCCATTAGATTGGTAAGTTGTTTATGCGTATTCTGATATTCTTCCAATCTATTATATAAAGCCGTAATTTTTTCTTCTTTTTGCTTAATGAGATCATTATAACGGGTAATTTTCTCATTTAATTCTACGACTAATTTCTCATTTTTCTTTAATTCGTTTAGAGATTTAAGATTTTCTTCGCTTTGATCACCAAGATTAAATATTGATGCTTTTGTTGGCTTATTTTTATCTTGATCTCTAGCCTCTTGTAAAAGATTTTCCAATTTTTGCACCACCTCATCATCAACGTCAGTTAATGATTGTTTTAAGTTTGTATAAACGGTATTGAACTGAAGTACGAGCTTGTCCAAGTCTTTTCTTGTTAATTCTGCTAATTTTGTGTCGCTTAGCGCTAATGCTGTTTCTTTTCTGTTGGACCCCTCAAAGAAATCTTCCTGACCAAAGAAATCATTTGGCAAAAACACCTTTGTTGTAGTTTTTGAAAAACTTCGCTTACGCAGAAGGTTTATTTCGCCCTCAATCACCAAGTAAATAGACTCTGCAGAATCTCCATTCTTGAAAAGAATTTCTCCTTCATCAAGGGCAAGAAGTTTAAAATCTAGATCTTCAAGTGAAAGTTTTGAGATGTTTGTATTTTTAAAAAGATAATTATCTTTTAGCGCTAAATTAAATTGGTTATTCATTTCCTCGTCCTCTTCAGCTAACAATTTATTTATTATCGTAAAAATTCGCGATTTTATTAGCAACAGATATAGATTTTCTGTTATAATAACAACTTGTTTTCACAACTACTGTGCCGAGATATAAGGAAATCAGTAATTTTTACCGCTGTAAAATTGATTTTCGAAATGATGATTTTATGAGATTTGAAAAGTGTGTTTTTATTGTAAAATAAAACTTTTTCATTTAATTTAAATTTATAGTTGTAACTGCAACCAAGATTTATTTTACAAA